>NZ_LDVA01000191.1:0-18804 GCF_050768715.1 Burkholderia sp. ZZQ-2
GCGACAGCGCGGTGAACCCGCGTGCGCGGGCCGCGTTTTCCTCGTCGGGCGACAGCCCGCCTTCCGGCCCGATCAGCAGCGTGACGGTTGCCGCAGGCGGCGCGTCGGGCAGCGACGCGAACGGGATGCTCGCGCGCGGCGACAGCAGCAGCCGCAGCTCGCCGTCGGCCGGTGCGGCCGGCAGCGTATCGAGCCACGCGTTGAAGCCGGCGACCTGCGCGACGTCGGGCACGCGGTTGCGCCCGCATTGTTCGCACGACGCGCGCACGACGCCGCGCCAGTGCGCGACGCGCTTGTCCGCGCGCTCGCCGGCGAGCTTCACGACGCCGCGCGCGGTCGACAGCGGCACGACCGCGGCAACGCCGAGCTCGACGGCTTTCTCGATCACCCAGTCCATCTTGTCGCCGCCGGCGATGCCTTGCGCGAGCGTCACGCGATAAGGCGGCTCGGCTTCGGCCGGGTCGAACGTGTCGATCTGCGCGAGCGCGCTGCGCTTGTCGATCTCGACGAGCCGCGCGCGGTACTGGCCGCCGGTGCCGTCGAACAGCGCGAGCACGTCGCCGGGCTGCAGGCGCAGCACCTGCGCGTGGCGTGCGACATCGGCCGGCAACGCGAGCGTGGCGTCGGCGCGCAGTGCCGCATCGACGAAAAAGCGCGGCACGGCCGCGGTGGTGGTGGCTTCGTTCATGCGTGTAGCGGTTGGGGTCATGCGTCGAGACGGCGCCCGAGCGCCCATCGGTAGCCGTCGAGATCCTCGATCTGTGCGAACCGGTCGCCCCAGAACTGATCCTGCGGCGGGCTCAGCGATTTCGCGCCCGCGTCGAGCGCGCGCTGCCAGGTGGCGTCGACGTCGTCGACATACAGGTAGAACGACTGCGGCGCGGTGGCGTTCGCGCTCTTCGGCGTGAGTGCGGTCGAGCCGAACGCACCCTCGGGCGCGAACATCACGATCAGCTGGCCGCGGTAGGCCATCTCGACGTGCATGATCGCGCCGTCCTCGTCGTGCACGTCGCGCAGCTCGAAGCCGAATGCGGCCTTGAAGAAATCGATGGCCGCGCGCGCATTGCGTACGGCCAGGTAGGGTGTCAACCAAGGCACGTTGGCCGGACGTGGATCGGTCATGAAAATCTCCTGTGTGGGCGCTTCGGCGCTTGCGCTGATTCCATGCTTCGGCGTTCGTTCAGGGGGCGGCGCGGCGTCCGGGGCGATTCGCCCCGTGCCGCACGTCACGCATTTTGCGAAGACACGACGGGAAAGCGGAGCGAGGCGCCGCGCCGACGCTCAGCGGCGAACGCCCAGTGTATCGCGCAGCGCGCGCGGCAGGGCAAAGAGGGACGCATGCAGCCGGGCGTCGTAGTAGCGCAAACCCTGGACGCGGCGGGCGGCGAGCCGCTCGTCGACGTCGTGCGCGAACAGCGCGGCCGCGTCGAGCGTGTCGCTCGCGATCGCCATCAGCCACTGCGAGCCGTACAGCGGCACGTGCGCGGACAACGGATCGACGACCGAGAAGCTCGCGCGCAGGTCGTCGAGCAGCGCGGCGATGCGCGCCGTGTGGAACAGCGGCGAGCCGAGGTGCATCGAGATCGCGCCGCACGGCGTGAGGATCCGCTTGAGTCGCGCGTAGAACTCGCGCGTATAGAGGCCGGCCGCCGGCGAATCGGGCGGCGTGAGGTCGAACACGACGAGATCGAAGTGTTCGACGGTCGACGTGACGAAATGCGCGGCGTCGCCGATCACGACCTCGACGCGCGGATCGTCGAGCGCGCCCTGGTGCACGTCGTCGAGATAACGACGCGCCATGCCGACCACCTCGTCGTCGAGCTCCGCGACGACGATCCGCTCGATGCATGCGTGCTTGAGCAACTGGCGCGCCGCGCCGCCGTCGCCGCCGCCGAGCACGAGCGCCTTCCTCGGGCACGGATGCGCGAGCGCGGCCGGGTGAGTCATGCACTCGTGATACACGTATTCGTCGCCGACCGACGTCATCGGCCGGCCGTCGAGCGTAAACAGGCGGCCGAGCTGCGGCGTTTCCCAGACTTCGATCTGCTGGTGCGGCGACGCGACGTGCGCGAGCCGACGGGCGTTCGGGAAGCCGTACGCGGCGTCGGGCGTGGGATGAAAGAGAAGGGTCGTGCTCACGGGCGGGCCGCCAGGGCAGGGAGTTCCGACGTCTGAATTATAGGAGGCGGGCGGTTTGACGGAAAACCGTGCCGGAACACTACGCGCCGACAAGGGAAATGTCAGGCCATCTGTTAAAATGACGAGCTTTGCAGCCTCGTCCGTAGGCTCCGTCCGCTTCGCGTCCGTCAGGCGCCGCACCGCGCGCCGGGAACGATCGACGCCCGAGCTTCCGGATGCCGCCGTGCCCCGTTTCCTCGACTCGTTCTCCGGACTCGACATGACGACTTCGTCTCCCGCCTCCACCACCCTGATGGCCAACGCGATCCGCGCGCTCGCGATGGACGCCGTCCAGCAAGCGAACTCCGGCCACCCCGGCATGCCGATGGGCATGGCCGAAATCGGCGTCGCGCTCTGGTCGCGCCACCTGAAGCACAACCCGACGAACCCGCACTGGGCGGACCGCGACCGCTTCGTGCTGTCGAACGGCCATGGCTCGATGCTGCTGTACTCGCTGCTGCACCTGACCGGCTACGACCTGCCGATGGAAGAGCTGAAGAACTTCCGCCAGCTGCACTCGAAGACGCCGGGCCACCCGGAATACGGCATCACGCCGGGCGTCGAGACGACCACCGGCCCGCTCGGCCAGGGTCTCGCGAACGCGGTCGGCATGGCGCTCGGCGAAGCGCTGATGGCCGACGAGTTCAACCGTGATGGCGCGAAGATCGTCGATCACCACACGTACGTGTTCCTCGGCGACGGCTGCCTGATGGAAGGCATCTCGCACGAAGCCTGCTCGCTCGCCGGCACGCTGAAGCTGAACAAGCTGATCGCGCTGTACGACGACAACGGCATCTCGATCGACGGCGACGTCGTGAACTGGTTCCACGACGACACCCCGAAGCGCTTCGAAGCCTACGGCTGGAACGTGATCCCGAACGTGAACGGCCATGACGTCGACGCGGTCGACGCGGCCATCGCGAAGGCGAAGCTGTCGGACAAGCCGACGCTGATCTGCTGCAAGACGGTGATCGGCCAGGGCGCGGCGACCAAGGCCGGCGGCCACGACGTGCACGGCGCGGCGCTCGGCGCGGAAGAAATCGCGAAGACGCGCGAAGCGCTCGGCTGGAAGTGGGAGCCGTTCGTGATCCCGCAGGAAGTCTACGCGGCATGGGATGCGAAGGAAGCGGGCAAGCGCGCCGAAACCGAATGGGACGCGACGTTCGCCGCCTATCGCGCGAAGTTCCCGGCAGAAGCCGCCGAATTCGAGCGCCGGATGGCCAACAAGCTGCCGGCCGACTGGGCTGAAAAGGCCGCGGCGATCATCGCCGGCGCGAACGAGCGCGCCGAGACGGTTGCGACCCGCAAGGCGTCGCAGCAGGCGATCGAAGGGCTGGCTGCCGCGCTGCCGGAGCTGCTCGGCGGCTCGGCCGACCTGACCGGCTCGAACCTGACCAACTGGAAGGCGTCGAAGGCCGTCCGCGCGAATCCGGAAGGCCCGGGCGTCGTGCTGGGCAACCACATCAACTACGGCGTGCGCGAATTCGGCATGAGCGCCGCGATCAACGGCCTCGCGCTGCACGGCGGCCACAAGCCGTTCGGCGGCACGTTCCTGACGTTCTCCGACTACAGCCGCAACGCGCTGCGCGTGGCCGCGCTCATGAAGGTGCCGTCGATCTTCGTGTTCACGCACGATTCGATCGGCCTCGGCGAAGACGGCCCGACGCACCAGTCGATCGAGCACGTGTCGAGCCTGCGCCTGATCCCGAACCACGACGTGTGGCGTCCGGCCGACACGGTCGAGACGGCCGTCGCGTGGACCCACGCGGTCGCCGCCGACCGTCCGTCGAGCCTGATCTTCAGCCGCCAGAACCTGGCATTCAACCCGCGTACCGATGCGCAGATCGCGAACATCGACAAGGGCGGCTACGTGCTGAAGGACTGGGACGAAGAGATCGTCGCGCGCAAGATCATCCTGATCGCGACGGGCTCGGAAGTCGAACTCGCGATGAAGGCCGTCGAGCCGCTCGCGCAGCAAGGCATCGCGGCACGCGTCGTGTCGATGCCGTCGACCAACGTGTTCGACCGCCAGGACGCCGAATACCGTGAACGCGTGCTGCCGCACGGCGTGCGCCGTGTCGCGATCGAAGCGGGCGTGACCGCGTTCTGGCACAAGTACGTCGGCCTCGAAGGCGGCGTCGTCGGGATCGACACGTTCGGCGAATCGGCACCGGCCGGCGTACTGTTCAAGTACTTCGGCTTCACCGTCGAGCACGTCGTCGAGACCGCCAAGGCCGTGCTGGCCTAAAGACATACGCGACGCGCGCCGCCCCTCGCGCGCGTCGCACGTGAAGCTGCACGAAACGAATTTTTTCAGCCATCAGGAGATAGACCATGACGATTCGCGTCGCAATCAACGGCTACGGCCGTATCGGCCGCAACACGCTGCGCGCGTTCTATGAAAACGGCAAGAAGCACGATCTCGAGATCGTCGCGATCAACGACCTGGGCGATGCGAAGACCAATGCGCACCTGACCCAGTACGACACCGCGCACGGCAAGTTCCCGGGCGAAGTGTCGGTCGACGGCGATTACCTCGTCGTGAACGGCGACAAGATCCGCGTGCTGGCGAACCGCAACCCGGCAGAACTGCCGTGGGGCGAGCTGGGCGTCGACGTCGTGATGGAATGCACGGGCTTCTTCACGACGAAGGAAAAGGCGAGCGCGCACCTGAAGGGCGGCGCGAAGAAGGTCATCATCTCGGCACCGGGCGGCAAGGACGTCGACGCGACGATCGTCTACGGCGTGAACCACGACGTGCTGAAGGCCGAGCACACCGTCATCTCGAACGCATCGTGCACGACGAACTGCCTCGCGCCGCTCGTCAAGCCGCTGAACGACAAGATCGGCCTCGAAACCGGCCTGATGACGACGATCCACGCTTACACCAACGACCAGGTGCTGACGGACGTCTATCACGAAGACCTGCGCCGCGCGCGTTCGGCTACCCACAGCCAGATCCCGACGAAGACGGGCGCCGCTTCGGCCGTCGGCCTCGTGCTGCCGGAACTGAACGGCAAGCTCGACGGTTACGCGATCCGCGTCCCGACGATCAACGTGTCGATCGTCGACCTGTCGTTCATCGCGAAGCGCGACACGACGGTCGAGGAAGTCAACGCGATCATGAAGGAAGCATCGGAAGGCGCGCTGAAGGGCATCCTCGGCTACAACGACGCACCGCTGGTGTCGATCGACTTCAACCACAACCCGGCTTCGTCGACGTTCGACGCAACGCTGACCAAGGTGTCGGGCCGCCTCGTGAAGGTGTCGAGCTGGTACGACAACGAGTGGGGTTTCTCGAACCGCATGCTGGATACGGCTGTCGCATTCGCGAACGCGAAGTAATCCCGCACGTTGCGCGGCCGCCGCAAGGCGGCCGGCGTGGCGAACGAGCCCGGCCCGGTTTTCCGGCCGGGTTTTTTATTGCCCGGCGTTCGCCGTCACGTGTTCGAGCGCGTCGACGAACGCGCGCTTCAGCGGGCTGTCGAGATCGGTCCATGCGAGGCCGATACCGGTGCGGTGCCCGGCCAGGTCGAGCGGCCGCGCGAGCACGTTCGGCGGCAGCGCGCTGGCAGCCTCCGCCGGCATCAGCCCGATTCCCATCCCCGCCGCGACGAGCGCGAGCATCGTCGTGAACTCCCCGAACTCCTGCGCGATCTCGAGCGTCGTGCCCGCGCGGCTCAGCGCGAGCAGCATGTCGTCGTGAAAGCCCGGCGCGTAGCGGCGCGCGAGCACGAACGCGGGCTGGCCGCGCAGCGCGGCCGGCGGGATGGCGTCGTGCGCGGCGAGCGGATGGTCGAGCGGCAGCGCGACGACGAAGCCTTCCTCGAGCACCACGCGCGTGTCGACGCCCGCATACGCGGCCGGCAGCCGGATCATCCCGAAATCGATCCGCCGGTCGCGCAGCGCGGCGACCTGGTCGGGCGTCGGCATGTCCTTCAGTTCGAGCGTGATCAGCGGATAGCGCTCGCGCATCGTGCGCAGCACGGCCGGCAGCAGCGCGGGCAGCACCGACGACACGAACGCGATCCGCAGCGTGCCGATCTCGCCGCGGCTCGACAGCCGCGCCATCTGTTCCGCGCGCGCGGCCTGCTGCAGCGTGGCACGCGCCTCGGGCAGGAACACGCGCCCCGTCTCGCTCAGTTCGACCTTGTGGCGGTCGCGCTCGAACAGGCGTGCGCCGAGTTCTTCCTCGAGCGCCTTGATCTGCATGCTCAGCGCGGGCTGCACGATGAACAGGCGCTGCGCGGCGCGCCCGAAATGCAGTTCTTCCGCGAGCGTGACGAAGGCGCGCAATTGCTTGAGTTCCATGGGCGGCGGGCAGGCGTGGGCGGTAATCAGATTTCATGATAACCGGATCAAAAAAGACCATTGGCGCGGTGCCCGGCCGGCGGCCGAAGATACCGTCAACGCGAGACCGGCCGCGATGGGCCGCCGGCTCGACTGGCACGAGGAGACACGCATGACCCACGCGCTCGAACGGTTCCGCCTCGACGGCCGCCGCGCACTGATTACCGGTTCCGGACGCGGGATCGGGCTGACGCTTGCCCGCGGGCTGGCCGAAGCCGGCGCGGCGATCGTCATCAACGATCGCAATGAGGAGAAGGCCGCGACGCTCGTGCGGCATCTGCGCGAGGAAGGCTTCACGGCCGACTACGCGGTATTCGACGTCGCCGAGCACGCGCAGGTGCGTGCGGCGATCGACGATTTCGAGGCGCGCGTCGGCGCGATCGACATCCTCGTGAACAACGCCGGCATCCAGCGCCGCGCGCCGCTCGACGCATTCGAACCCGACGACTGGCAGGCATTGATGCGCGTGAACCTCGACGGCGTGTTCAACGTCGCGCAGGCGGTGGCGCGGCACATGATCGCGCGCGGCCGAGGGAAGATCATCAACATCTGCTCGGTGCAGAGCGAGCTCGCGCGGCCGACGATCGCGCCGTATGCCGCGACCAAGGGCGCGGTGCGGATGCTGACCAAAGGGATGTGCGCCGACTGGGCGCGCCACGGCATCCAGGCGAACGGCCTCGCGCCCGGCTATTTCGAAACCGAACTCAACCGCGCGCTGGTCGACGACGCCGCGTTCTCGGACTGGCTGTGCAAGCGCACGCCGGCCGGCCGCTGGGGGCGCGTCGACGAGCTGTGCGGGGCGGCGATCTTCCTCGCATCGGCCGCGTCCGATTTCGTGAACGGCCAGACGCTGTTCGTCGACGGCGGCCTGACCAGCGCCGTCTGAGCGGCGGCGCGAGCGCGCCATGCGCGCAGCGCCGTTGCGCCGGCCGCGGCCGGCATCCGAATTCCCAGAAGAGCCCGCCGCACGAGCGGGCCGATGTCCCGGTCGCGGTACGCGCCGGGTTCCGGAACGGAAGGCAGGAGACAGGAGACAACGATGGATCGCATTTCCCCGCCGCCCGCGCGGCACGATGCAGGGTCCGGTGCGCCGGGCGAGACCGTCGAGCGCCGCGGCGTCGACACGAAGCAGCTCAACCGCGCGGCATGGACCTGCTCGCTCGGCAGCGCGCTCGAATACTACGATTTCGCGTTGTACACGCTCGCATCGGCGCTGGTTTTCGGGCCGCTGTTCTTTCCCGCGCAGACTGCCGAGACGCGGCTGATCGCGAGCTTCGGCACCTACTTCGTCGGCTTTGCGGTGCGCCCGCTCGGCGGGGTCGTGTTCGGCGTGCTCGGCGACCGGATCGGCCGCAAGTTCGTGCTGACGGCGACGGTGCTGCTGATGGGCGTCGCGAGCACGCTGATCGGCGTGCTGCCGACCTTCGAAACGGCGGGCTACTGGGCCCCCGGGCTGCTCGTGCTGCTGCGCATCCTGCAGGGCCTCGGTGCCGGAGCCGAGCAGGCCGGCGCCGCGGTGCTGATGACCGAATACGCGCCTCCCGGCAAGCGCGGCTTCTATGCGTCGCTGCCGTTCCTGGGCATCCAGCTCGGCACGGTGCTGGCGGCCGCGGTCTATTTCCTGCTGCTCGCGAACCTCGACCGCGTCACCGACGGCTGGGGCTGGCGCGTGCCGTTCCTGTTCAGCGCGGTGATCGTCGCCGTCGGGATCTACATGCGCGTGCGGCTGCACGAGTCGCCGACCTTCGTGCGGCTCGAGAAGCGTGCGCAGGTATTGGCGAATCCGCTGAAGAGCGCCGTGCAGCATTCGAAGCGCTCGCTGCTGATCGGCATCGGCCTGCGGATGGCCGAGAACGGCGGCTCGTCGATCTACCAGGCACTCGCCGTCAGCTATCTCGCGGGCGTGATCGGCATGAAGGGGCCGATCGGCGCGCTCGCGCTGGTGTGCGCGGCGACCGTCGGCGCGTGTACGGTGCCGCTGGCGGGCCGGCTCAGCGACCGCTTCGGCCGCGTGCGCGTGTATCGCACGTTCGCGTGGCTGCAGCTCGCGCTCGCGTTCCCGGTGTGGTGGATCTTCAGCCAGGGGAACGTGGTCGCCAGCGTGATCGCGATCTCGGTCGCGCAGGGCTTCGCGAACTGGGGGATGCTCGGCGCGCAGGCCGCGCTGCTGCCCGAACTGTTCGGCGCGCGCCATCGCTACATGGGCGTGTCGTTCTCGCGCGAAGTGTCGGCCGTGCTCGCGGGCGGGATTGCGCCGCTCGTCGGCGCGACGATCATCGCGACCGTGATCGCGCTGCACGGCGGCGATCACGCGGCCGGCGTGCGCGCCTGGGTGCCGATCGCCGCGTACCTGGTGCTGCTGACGCTGATCACGCTGTTCACGACGTCGCGGATGCCCGAAACGCTGAACCGCGATCTCGACGATCCGCTCGACGCGGCACAGGTGGCGCAGGCCCCGGGCGCCGATGCGCTCGCGCGGCATGCATGAACGGGCCGGGCGGCTGACGCGGCCCGGCCTGCCTTCGCATTCAACTTACCTCGACAGGAGCAAGCGCAGATGGCGCACGAATCGACCCAGCGGCCCGAACTGCTGATGACGGGCCCTTACCAGCCGTGGGACGACGCATGGCTGTCGGCAGGCTATGACGTCCACCGGCTGTGGGAAGCCGCCGACCGCGCGGCGTTCCTCGCCGAACACGGCGCCGGCGTGCGCGCGATCGCGACGCGCGGCGATCTCGGCGCGAATGCCGCGCTGATCGCCGCGCTGCCGAAGCTCGAGATCATCGCGTGCTACGGCGTCGGCACCGATGCGATCGACCTGGCCGCCGCGCGCGAGCGCGGCATCCGCGTGACGAACACGCCCGACGTGCTGACCGGCGACGTGGCCGACCTCGGCGTCGGGCTCGCGCTCGCGATGATGCGCCGCATCGGCGCCGGCGACGCGTACGTGCGTTCCGGCGCCTGGCGCGACGGCGACATGCCGCTCGTCACGCGGCTGTACGGCAAGCGCGTCGGCGTGGTCGGCTTCGGCCGGATCGGCTCGACGATCGCGCGCCGGCTGTCGGGCTTCGACGTCGAGCTCGGCTACTTCGACGTCGCGCCGCGCGCGGACAGCCCGCACCGCTTCTTCGGCGACCTCGCCGAGCTGGCCGGCTGGTGCGACCTGCTGATCGTCACGCTCGCGGGCGGGCCGGCGACGCGTCACCTCGTCGGCGCCGCCGTGCTCGACGCGCTCGGGCCGCAAGGCTATCTGGTGAACGTGTCGCGCGGCACGACCGTCGACGAACCCGCGCTGCTCGACGCGCTCGAGCGTGGTGCGATCGCCGGTGCGGCGCTCGACGTGTTCTGGAACGAGCCGCGCATCGACCCGCGTTTCCTCGCGTTGCCGAACGTGCTGCTGCAGCCGCACCATGCGAGCGGCACGATCGAGACGCGCCAGGCGATGGGCTGGCTGGTGCGCGACAACCTTGCCGCGCACTTCGCCGGCGCGCCGCTGGTCACGCCGGTCGTCTGAGGAGGCTGTCATGCGTATGCGTTGCATGTGTGTCGTGATCCACGGGCCGAACGACCTGCGGGTGGAAGAGCAGGACGCGGGCGAGATCGGCCCGGGTCAGGTGCGCGTCGAGGTCGCGATGGGCGGCATCTGCGGCTCCGATCTCCATTACTTCCGGCACGGCGGCTTCGGCGCGATCCGGCTGCAGCAGCCGATGGTGCTCGGCCACGAGGTCGCCGGCACGGTCGCGGAAGTCGCGCCGGACGTGACGTCGGTGAAGGTCGGCGATCGCGTCGCGGTCAATCCGAGCCGGCCGTGCGGTGCGTGCCGCTACTGCCTCGAAGGGCTGCCGAACCAGTGCCTCGACATGCGCTTCTACGGCAGCGCGATGCGGATGCCGCACGTGCAGGGCGCATTCCGCAACGCGCTCGTGTGCGACGCGGTGCAGTGCGTGAAGGTTGCCGATCACGTGCCGATGTCGCTCGCGGCGCTCGCCGAACCGTTCGCGGTCGGGCTGCATGCGGTGTCGCGCGCGGGCCCGCTGATCGGCAAGCGCGTGCTCGTGTCGGGCTGCGGGCCGATCGGCGTGCTCGCCGTCGCGGCGGCGCGCGTGCACGGCGCGGCGGAGATCGTCGCGACCGACGTCGTCGAGGCGCCGCTGGAAGTGGCGAGCGCGCTCGGCGCCGACCGCACGATCAACGCGGCGGCCGACGCCGGATGGGTCGAGCGCTACAGCGCCGACAAGGGCACGTTCGACGTGATGATCGAGTGTTCGGGCAATGCGCGCGCGCTGCGCGACGGGCTGGACGTGATGCGTCCGCGCGGGGTCGTCGTGCAGCTCGGGCTCGGCGGCGACGTCAGCCTGCCGCAGAACGTCGTGGTCGCGAAGGAGCTGTCGATCTGCGGTTCGTTCCGTTTTCACGCGGAATTCGCGCTCGCGGTGCAGCTCATCAATGCGGGGCGCGTCGACCTGCGGCCGGCCGTCACGCGCGTGTTCCCGATGCGCGACGCGAACCTCGCGTTCGAACTAGCCGGCGACCGGCAGCGTGCGATGAAGGTGCTGATCGATTTCGTCGACGAGGCTGCGTGACGGTCACGCACTGGCGCGACTGTCTCGACGCGATCGTGAAAAGGGCACGCCCGCGCTTCGCGGGGCGTGCCCTTTTTCATGGTGACGAGAAAACGCCCCGCTGAATTACTGCGTGACCTGCCGCGCGCCGGCGCGCTGCGACGCGAGCCACGACACGACCAGCACGCCCGCGAGCGCCGCGCCCGCGATGCACACGCCGCGCCAGCCGTCGATGCCGTACGCGACGCTCGCCGCGAACGACCCGAGCGCGCCGCCGATGAAGTAGCTCGTCAGGTAGATCGTCGTCACGCGGCTGCGCGCGTTGCCGGCCAGCGCATAGATCACGCTCTGGTTCGAGATGTGGACGCCCTGCACGCCGACGTCGAGCAGCAGGATGCCCGCGATCAGCGCCGCGAGCGAGTGCGCGCCGGTCGCGATCAGCGCGAACGACGCGAGCACGGCCGCCGCGAACAACCCCGTCGCGGCATTGCCGTGTCCGCGATCGACCAGCCGGCCGGCCGACGTCGCCGCGAGCGCGCCCACCGCGCCGACGACGCCGAACAGGCCGATCTGCCCTTCGGAATAGCTGTACGGCGGCTGGCTCAGCAGGAACGTGAGGCCCGTCCACAGCAGGCTGAAGCACGCGAACACGAGCGCGCCGTAGGCGGAGCGCAGCGCGATCAGCGGTTGCGCGCGCACCAGCGCGACGAGCGACTTCATCAGCGCCGCATAGTCGAGGCGCGCGTCGCGGCGATCCTTCGGCAGCTTCACGGCGAGCACGGCCGTCAGCGCGAGCACCATCACCGCGGCGATGCCGTACACGGCCCGCCAGCCGAACCCGTCGGCGATCGCACCGGCCGCGACGCGCGCGAGCAGGATGCCGAGCAGCAGCCCGCTCATCACGGTGCCGACCGCGCGGCCGCGCGAGCGCGCGTCGGCGAGCGACGCCGCGAACGGCACCAGCAGCTGCGTCGAACAGGTGACGAAGCCGACCGCGACGTTCGCGGCGACGAACATCGTGAAGTTCGTGCTGAACGTGACCGCGGCCAGCGCGACGACGTTGAGCATCAGCAGTCGCACGATCAGCGTGTGGCGGTTGACCGCGTCGCCGAGCGGGACGATCAGCAGCAGGCTCGCCGCATACCCGAGCTGCGTCAGCGTGACGAGATAGCCGAGTTCGGTCGGCGCGCGGCCGAAGCTGTGCGCGATCGCGGCGAGCAGCGGCTGCGCGTAATAGATGTTGCCGATGACGATGCCGCACGCGCACGCGAACAGCAGCGTCATGCCGCGGGTCAGGGGAGGATGGTTGTCTTGATGCGGTTCCATGGTCGCGAAAAAACAGCGGCGCCGGCCGGCGGCACGGGGGCTGTCGGCTGCGCGGGGTGACGGAAATCGGGGCCGGCATCAACGGATCGGCGGTGAACCGATGCGCGCCGGGCGGATCGCGGCCGGGCCCGGATCGGGCGGGCGGCGGATCGTCGTGCGGCGGGCGCAGGCAGGCGGGCCCGGGCGGGCCGTTCCGGTGCGGAAAGCAGGTGCGATGCGCCGGAACGGATGTGCGTATGATGCGGGAATCGAACCATAGCGTCCAAGACTGGATCGTTATGCTCTTCATTGGCAAAACCAATACGTCGGCCGCCATGCTACTCCGCCACATCCGCTATTTCCTGGCCGTCGCCGAGCAGCGCAGTTTCACGCGCGCGGCCGACGCGCTGCATGTGTCGCAGCCGACGCTGTCGCAGCAGGTCCGCCAGCTCGAGGAAACGCTCGGCGTGCAGCTGTTCGACCGCTCGGGCCGCACGGTGCAGCTCACCGAGTTCGGCGAGGTCTATGCGCGCCACGCGCGCGCCGCGCTGCACGAACTCGATACGGGGCAGCGCGCGCTGCACGACGTCGCCGGCCTCGGCGGCGGGTCGTTGCGGCTCGCGATGATGCCGACCTTCGCGGCCTACCTGAGCGGCTCGCTGATCGACGCGTTCCATGCCGACTATCCGAACGTCGCGCTGACGATCGACGCGATGCCGCAGGAACGCATCGAGGCGCTGCTCGCCGACGACCGGCTCGACGCGGGCTTCGCGTTCATGCCGCCGCGCGCGCCGGACGTCGACGCACTGCCGCTGTGGGACGAGCCGCTCGCGCTCGTGACGGGCCGCACGCACCGTCTTGCGCGGCGGCGCCGCGCGCTGACGCCGGCCGAGCTCGGCGGCGAGCCGCTGGTGCTGCTGAGCCGCGCGTTCGCGACGCGCGAGAGCATCGACCGCTATTTCATCGAGCACGGCGCGAGGCCGAAGATCGCGATCGAGACGAATACGGTCAGCGCGGTGCTGGAGCTCGTGCGGTGCGGCCGGCTCGCGACGGTGCTGCCCGACGCGGTTGCGCGCGAGAGTGCCGACCTGTGCGCGCTGGAGATCGATCCGCCGCTGCCCGCGCGCACGGCTGCGCTGCTGACACGCAAGGGCGCGTACCGCAGCGTCGCGGCGCGCGCGTTCATCGAGCGTGCGCTCGCGTATCGCGATCCGTCGGGAGGTTGACCGGTACGACGGGGCGGCGCGTGGCCGCCCGGGCCGTCAGGTGCGCGGTGTCGGGAAGAAGATGCCCGCGCGCTGCGCGGCGTTCGCGATGTGCGTTTCGATCGCGGTGCCCGCGGCGGCGGCATCGCGGGCGATCAGCGCGTCGACGATCGCGCGGTGCTCGGTCCACGTCGACAGCAGCAGCTCGCGCCGGTAGAACGGCATGCGCTGGCTTTCCTTCATGATGTCGGCGCTGCTGCGCAGGATCGATTCGATCGCCGCGTTGCCCGCGAGATGGATGATCCGCATGTGGAAGTCGAAGTCGAGCTGCGATGCCGCGTCGAGCTCGCTTTCGGTGAGCGCGACGTGCAGGTCGGCGAGATTGTCCTCGAACCACGCGATGTCGTCGTCGGTGACGACGTGCGCGGCCATTCGCGCGGCGAATCCTTCGAGCGCGTAGCGCATCTGGTAGGTATCGGGCGGCGACGACTGCTCGGCGAACCGCCACGCATGGGCGGCCGTGGCCTGCGCGCTTTCGACATACACGCCCTTGCCCGCGCGGATGCGCAGCATCCCGAGCGCCTCGAGCGTCGACAGCGCCTCGCGCAGCGACGCGCGGCTGATCTCCAGCTCCTCGGAGAGCTGGCGCTGGGCCGGCAGCAGGCTGCCGACCGGATACACGCCTGCCTCGATCCGGTCGCGGATCGTCGCGATGGCGGCGTCGGTCACGGTATGCGGAACGTTTTTCATGAGGTGAACTTTGGCCGGTCTGACCGGCATTGTAATCCGCACGCAGGCGGTGCATGGACGCCCTACGGGAAAGCCACGATCTGCCCCTGTCCGGTGCGTGTCAGGCGGGTAGGGAGGGGGTGGGAAATCCCTATTTTGTCCGTCCTTGACGCCACTATATCGGCTTCCTACTATCGACCATAACATCACTGGTCTTACCAGTATGAACAGACGAAACTGCAACCGTTGGATCGGGAGAGCGCCGTGTCGAAATTCCTCAATTCGCTGTTTGGCCGGGTAGTCGTCGCATTGATCCTGGGGATCGCGCTAGGCGCGTTCTTCCCGCATTTTGCCGAGTCGCTGCGACCGCTCGGCGACGGCTTCCTGAAGCTCATCAAGATGGTGATCGGGCCGATCGTGTTCTGCGTCGTGGTCAGCGGGATGGCGAACGCGGGCGACCTGAAGAAGGTCGGCCGGGTCGGCCTGAAGGCCGTCATCTACTTCGAGGTGATGACGACGCTCGCGCTCGGCATCGGCCTCGTGCTCGCGTGGGTCACGCGCCCGGGCGTCGGGATGAACATCGACCTGCGCTCGCTCGACGCGTCGTCGCTCGCGTCGTACGCGAAGAACGCCGAGAGCCTGAAGGACACGGCCGGCTACCTGATGAAGATCATCCCCGAGACCGCGATCGACGCGTTCGCGAAGGGCGACATCCTGCAGATCCTCGTGTTCGCGGTGCTGTTCGGTTCCGCGCTGTCGCTGCTCGGCGACAAGGCGCAACGCGTCAACTCGCTGATCGAGGAACTGTCGCACGTGTTCTTCCGGATCATCGGCTTCATCATCAAGCTCGCGCCGCTCGGCGTGCTCGGCGCGATCGCGTTCACGACCGGCAAGTACGGCGTCGCGTCGCTCAAGCAGCTCGGCTACCTGGTCGCGGTGTTCTACCTGAGCTGCTTCGTGTTCGTCACGGTCGTGCTCGGCGTGGTGATGCGGCTCGCGGGCTTCTCGGTGTTCAAGCTGATCCGCTACCTGCGCGAGGAACTGTCGATCGTGCTCGGCACGGCGTCGTCGGACGCGGTGCTGCCGCAGGTGATGCGCAAGCTCGAATACATGGGCGTGAAGGATTCGACGGTCGGCCTCGTGATCCCGACCGGCTATTCGTTCAACCTCGACGGCTTCTCGATCTACCTGACGCTCGCCGTGCTGTTCATCGCGCAGGCCACCAACACGCCGCTGTCGACGCACGACCTGATCGTCGTGCTGCTCGTGTCGCTCGTCACGTCGAAGGGCGCGCACGGGATCCCGGGCTCGGCGATCGTGATCCTCGCGGCGACGCTGTCGGCGATCCCCGCGATTCCCGTGCTCGGCCTCGTGCTGATCCTGCCGGTCGACTGGTTCGTCGGCATCGCCCGTGCGCTGACCAACCTGATCGGCAACTGCGTCGCGACGGTGGTCGTCGCGGTGTGGGAGAACGACATCGACCGGGCCCGCGCGAAGCGCGTGCTGAACCGCGAGCTGCGCTACGTGCCGGCCGAAGAGGAAGACCGCACGGCGCCGGTCGCCGGCGATCAGGCTCACGCGCTCTGAGCGCGACCCCGCGCGGGCGGCCTTGCCCCGGGCCGCCACGCGCACCTGGCATTCATGTGGCCGGCGCCTCGATGCGCCGGCCCTTCATCAAACTACAGGAGACGACATGGCAGCCCCCATCCTCGATCCGGATGCGCCGGCGTTTACGCGGCGTTACATGAACCTCGCCGACCCGCGCCTCGGGGCGCAGGCGCTCTTTGCCAGCGACGAGTTCTTCGCGCCGAAGGAGCGCATGCTGAATCCCGAGCCGGCCGTGTTCATCCCCGGCAAGTACGACGACCACGGCAAGTGGATGGACGGCTGGGAAACGCGCCGCAAGCGCACGACCGGCCACGACTTCTGCGTGGTGCGGCTCGCGCGGCCGGGCGTGATTCACGGCGTCGACCTCGACACGAGCCATTTCACCGGCAACTTTCCGCCGGCCGCGTCGATCGACGCGTGCGTCGCGGAAGGCGACACGCCGTCCGACAACGCCGAATGGCGCACGATCGTCCCGGCGACGACGCTGCAGGGCAATTCGCATCGCTACGTGAGCGTCGACGATGCGCAGCCTTATACGCACCTGCGCGTGAACCTGTACCCGGACGGCGGCCTCGCGCGGCTGCGCGTGTACGGCCAGCCGCAGCGCGACTGGCGCCAGGTGCCGGCCGGCGAGCTCGTCGATCTCGCGGCGATCGAGAACGGTGGCTACCTGGTGGCCGCGAACAACCAGCACTTCGGCCCGGCATCGCAGATGCTGATGCCGGGGCGCGGCGCGAACATGGGCGACGGCTGGGAAACGCGGCGCCGCCGCGAGCCCGGCAACGACTGGGCGATCGTCGCGCTCGCGCGGCCGGGCATCATCCGGCGCGTCGAGGTCGATACCGCGTTCTTCAAGGGCAATTTCCCCGACCGCTGCTCGCTGCAGGCCGCGAGGGTGGCGGGCGGCACCGACGACTCGCTCGTCACGCAGGCGATGTTCTGGGCCGAACTGCTCGGCGAGCAGAAGCTGTCGATGGACCACGTCCACACGTTCGACCAGCTTGCGGCGCTCGGCCCCGTCACGCACGTGCGTTTCAACATCTTCCCGGACGGCGGCGTGTCGCGCCTGCGTCTGTGGGGCGAGCCGGCTTGAAGGAGGGCAACGGCATGAGCGGATCCCGCATCCTGCGCGTCGAGCGCCTGACCCGCGAAGCGTTCGCGCCGTTCGGCGACGTGATCGCGCTCGAAGGCGCGCGCCATTTTCCGATCAACGGCGGCACGACCGAGCGCTTCCACGATCTCGCGACGATCGACGTGTGCGCGGACGGCGGCCGCCCGCTCGTCAGCGTATTCCGCGCGCAGCCGCGTGCGCTGCCGGTTGCGGTCACGCTGATGGAGCGCCATCCGCATGGCAGCCAGGCGTTCATCCCGCTCGCGGCGGTGTCGCGTTACGCGATCGTCGTCGCGCCGGCCGGCGAGTTCCGCCCCGACGCGATGCGCGCGTTCCTCGCGGAAGGCTGGCAGGGCGTGAACTATGCGAAGGGCGTCTGGCACCATCCGCTGCTCGCGCTGGATGCGGTCAGCGATTTCGTGATCGTCGATCGCGGCGGGCCGCAGCCGAACTGCGACGAAATCCCGCTCGAGTGCGCATGGGCGCTGGAGTTCGAACCGGCCTGCGCGGGCGCGGCATGACGAAGGCGGGCAGGCGGGCTCCTCCGGCGGCCTGATGTCACCCGGGGCCGCCGCCCGGGCAGGCAACGCGAAGGGTGTGCGAAAGCCTGGGCGGGCCCGCCCGTGGGGCGGCGGTGCGCCGCCGGTTTCCCCGGGCGGGCGCCTCCTGCGTATCCCGAAAAGAAGACGGCCCGGAAGGCGAATCGCCGTCCGGGCCGTCCTGCATGCGCCGCGCGCGCGGCTGGATTTCAGTGCTTGCGGTGTGGGCAGTTCTCGGTCGTGCAGGAACCGTACATCGCGAGCGAGTGCTCCTGGAGCCGGAAGCCGCGCTCCTTCGCGATCGCCTGCTGGCGGCTTTCGATCTCGGCGTCGAAGAATTCCTCGACCCGGCCGCAATCGAGGCACACGAGGTGGTCGTGGTGCGAGCCTTCGTTCAGTTCGAACACGGCCTTGCCGGATTCGAAGTTGCTGCGCGACAGCAGGCCGGCCTGCTCGAACTGCGTCAGCACGCGGTAGACGGTGGCAAGCCCGATGTCGAGCTGCTCGTTGAGCAGGTTCCGGTAGACGTCTTCTGCGGTCAGGTGGCGCACCGGGCTTTGCTGGAAGATCTCGAGAATCTTGAGGCGCGGTAGGGTGGCCTTTAGCCCGATATTCTTGAGATCCGTCGGATTGGTCATGGCTAGGCATCCCTAGAGTACAATGCAGGGCTTCAATGTTACCGGCTTTTCGCCGTTCCAGAAACACGCGCGGCCTGCGACGCGGGCCTGCACGGTGAGGGAAATGATTCCAGAATCTCTTTCGCACTTTCAGAGGAGCCGCATGCGGAGTGTCATCATCGCTGCCGCCGCCGTTGCCGCGCTGGCTGGTTGTTCGTCGTACGACAGCGTGACGCAGCGCATCGCGCAGAGCATCACCCCCTACCGGATCACCGTCGTGCAAGGCAACTTCGTGTCGCAGGAGAAAGCCTCGCAGCTGCAGGTCGGCATGTCGCGCGAGCAGGTACGCGCGCTGCTCGGCACCCCGCTGCTGGCGGACATGTTCCACGCCGACCGCTGGGATTACCTCTTCTACTTCAAGCGCGGCTCGACGGCGGTCGTCCAGCAGCGCGATCTCGTCGTGACGTTCTCGGGCGATCGCGTCGCGGGCTGGACGGGGGCGGACAACCTGCCTTCGGAACTCGACCTGCTGGCCGACATCGACGGCGACCGTGGCGGCAAGAAGGCGAAGGCGGCCGCAGCGGCGAAGAAGGCCGCCGA
>NZ_LDVA01000192.1:0-24083 GCF_050768715.1 Burkholderia sp. ZZQ-2
GCCCGAGATCGGCCGCGCCGATGGCCGGCCCGGGCGCCAGCGCGGCCGCCCGCTCCATCACGTTGCGCAGCTCACGCACGTTGCCGGGCCAGCGATGATCGAGCAGCGCCCGCTGTGCGTCGTTCGTCAGGTGCAACGGGCGCGCGCCTGCCGCGCATGCCAGGAAATGCGCGGCCAGCGGCAGGATGTCGGCCACGCGATCCGCGAGCGGCGGCAGGTGCAGCGGAATCACGTTCAGCCGGTAGAACAGGTCTTCGCGAAACGTGCCGTTCGCGACGGCCTCGGCTAGATCGCGGTGCGTCGCGGCCACCACCCGGATGTCGATCGCCGTCGGACGATCCGCGCCGAGCGGCATCACCTCGCGCTCCTGCAGCGCACGCAACAGCTTGGCCTGCATGGCCGTGGGCATGTCGCCGATCTCGTCGAGAAACAGCGTGCCGCCGTCGGCCTCGACGAGCCGCCCGGCGCGATCGACGTGCGCCCCCGTAAACGCGCCGCGTCGATGCCCGAACAGTTCGCTTTCGAGCAGCTCGGCCGGAATCGCCGCGCAGTTGACCGCGACGAACGGCCCGGCATGCCGCATCGACGCGGCATGCAACACGCGCGCCGCCACTTCCTTGCCGGTGCCCGTCTCGCCGGTGACGAGCACGGTCGCGTCGCTCGTCGCGGCCCGGCCGATCTGCTTCTGCACGTCGCGCATCGCGGCGCTCACGCCCAGCAGCCGGGGGCGGGCCGACGCGGGTTCGCGCGCAAACCCGCCGCCGTGCGGCTCGACGGCCGCCGGCGGCGCGTTCGCGGAAACGACGCGCGCGAGCAGTTGCGCGATGTCGCGACGCCCGATCGGCTTGGTCAGGTGATCGAACGCACCGAGCCGCATCGCGTCGATCGTGTTGTCGCTGGTCGCATGCGCGGTCAGCATCACGACCGGGATAGCCGCCAGCGCGGGATCGTCGCGCAGCTGTGCGAGCACCGCGAGCCCGTCGAGGTCCGGCAAGCGGAAATCCAGAAAGATGCAGTCGACGCGGCCGCCGTCGCGCAGTGCGCTCAACGCCGCGCGCCCGGCTTCGGCTTCGACGACCCGATGACCGAGATCGGCGAGCGTCTCGGCCAGGCCGTCGCGAAATGCCGCGTCGTCGTCGACTATGAGGATGGTTGCCATGGGATTTCAATGACGAAGGATGCGCCGTGCGGAACGTCGTCGAGCCAGGCCTGGCCGCCATGCGCCGCGGCCACTTCGCGGACGACAGCAAGACCGAGGCCGGTGCCGTCCGCCCGCCCCGTCACGAACGGCTCGAAAATCCGCTCGCGCTGCTCGGCGGGAACCCCGGGGCCGGTATCCGACACGGTGATCCTCAGCCAGTCGCGTCCGGCGAACGTCCGACGCGCGGCGGCGAGCGTGACCGCGCCGCCGTCGCCGGCATGGCGCAGTGCATTGAGCAACAGGTTGTCGAGCGCGCGGCGCATCTGGTCGGGATCGAACACGGGGAACGCGGCGGGCTGCGCAAGGCGTTCGCCCTGCTCGCCGGGCAGCCATGCGAGATCGATCGCCTGCCGCTGCGCCAGCTCGCGGTGCGCGTCGACGACCTGCGCGAGCCACGCGTCGACATCGACGCGCGTCGCATGCGGGCTGACCGGCTGGGTCAGCGCGAGCAGGCCCGACAGCTGCGCATCGATGCGTTCGATCTGCGCCAGGATCACGCGCAGCGCGTCCTGCTGCCGTCGGCTGTCGCCGGCCAGCGCGTTTTCGGCTTTCAGGCGCATCGCGCCCATCGGGTTGCGAATCTCGTGCGCGACCTGCGCGGCCAGTTTGCCGAGCATCCCGAAGCGTTCCGCCTGCGCGAGCCGCGTGCGGAGTTCGGCGGCCTGCTGTTGCAGTTGCTCGGCGCGCCGTGCATGCGCGTTGAACGCATCGATGATCCGGTCGAGATCGGGCTCGCCGACATACGGCAAGTGCGGTGCGCGGCCGTCGGGCGCCAACCCGGCCTCGATCCTCGCGAGATTGCCCTTCCAGCGCCGCAGCGCGATGGCGAGCGCCGCCGCAATCGCGAGAATCACCGCGAGCACGCCCGCAAGGCCCGTCGCCAGCAGCTCGCCGTGCCGGCCGAGCGGCGGGCGGGCGCGCGTCAGCATCCAGACGAACAGCCCCGATCCGGCGCGGACCGGACACGCCGCCGCGATCACGGCATCCTGCGCGCCCTCGACGGCATTCGACGTCGTGGCACGCGTCGCGGCGGCCGCGCGCAGCGTGCGGAGAATCAGCGGCGTTTCCGCGTCCGGCACGTCGCGCTTGATGCCGCTGCCTTGATAAGTCGGAAAGGAATACGCAAGAAAACCGCTCGCCGCGGGTGCGCCGCCGGCCGTCCAGAAACCGCCTTCCATGTCCGGCGCGCGCGCCAGGACGATATCGAGGATCGCATGCATCAGCGCCGAATCGGGCTGCGCGCCGGCCGGCGCGGACGCATCGTAGCGCGACGCGACCGCTTCGCAGGCCGCTTCGCCCGCGGCCCGCGCGCCGGCGATCTGCTGCCCTTCGGCGGAACTGGCCATCACCCAGACGACCGCGACGAGCGTCGCGCAGAGCGTCGCGACGAGCGCCCAGAGCATGACGAGTTGAGTGGAAAACGGCGGACGCTTCATCGGATCGGGCAGGCGGTCGAGGGCGACAGGATAACGTAAAGCATACGACGCCGGGACCCGCGCCGCCGGCCTGCCGGATCGGGCAGGCCATCGCGCCGGACGGCAGCGGCCGCCATCGGGAAAGGCCGCTGAAAGATCGAACCGCTAGACTGCCTCCGGCTCGACGCGGTGGAGAATCCCGACAGTTTCAGGACAATCACGCCGGTCAGGCAGGACCTGTTCCCGTGGACGTTCCGCGACGAGCTGAGCTGGGTCGAGCCGTACTACGCGCGCTTCGGCGATCGCCGCCTGCCGGCGATCATCGCGCCGCGCCGCCCGTTCAGCGAATGGCGGCTCGGCGGCGATGTGACCGCGGTGTGGGGCGCACCGCTGCCGTAACGGTCGCCCGCGCGCGTTCGGGAGGTTTTGCCGTCGCGAACCGCCGCGACGGCGAAACGAGCTGGGCCGCGACCACGGATCGTGTCGACGCCCGTTTCAGCCGCTTTCCAGTGCGAAATTGTTCGGGCGACGCACGACCTCGCGCGACCTCGCGCGAACGGCGCCGGCCAGGCCATTCATGTATCAGCGTGCAGCGCCCGGGACGGACTCGTTCATCGCGTCGCCGTATCGCTCCGCGCGCTCGACGATGCGCGCGAGCCGGATGATGTCGGTCAGCGCGAAATCGTTCGCGTCCGGCCTCGGACGATCGTGCTCGTCCGCCACGCGCATCGCGAACGCGAGCGCTTCCGAGCGCTCGCGCAACAGCGTGCGCAGTGCATCCGCGATGATCCGGCGGTCGCGCGGATCGCCCAGGCCGAGCGCGGCCCCGTGATCGTATTCGACGGCCGGCGTCGCGAGCGGCGACGCCGTCAGCATGGAGATCCCGCGCATCGGTACCGTGTTCCGTTTCATGTCCACCTCCCGTTGACGGGCGGCCAGGGCGCGACGCCTCACCGCCGGTTCGACCGCGACACCACGTCGATCCACACCGCCAGCACCAGCACCGCGCCCTTGACGATCATCTGCCAGTACGCGTCGACGTCGAGCATCGACATGCCGTTGTCGAGGCTCGCCATCACGAGCGCGCCGATCAGCGCGCCGTACACGGTGCCCGAGCCGCCGCGCATCGACGTGCCGCCGATGAAGCACGCGGCGATCGCGTCGAGTTCGCCCATCGTGCCCGCCGACGGCGAACCGGCCGCGAGCCGCGCGGTGTTCACGATGCCCGCGAACGCGCACATCAGCCCCATCAGCGCGAAGATCGCGAGCTTCACTCGGTCGGTATCGACGCCGGACAGCCGCGTCGCCTCGAGATTCGAGCCCACCGCATAAATGCGCCGGCCGAACACGGTCTGCGTCGCGATCCACGAGAAGATGCCGAGCAGCGCGAGCAGCAACAGCACCGGCACCGGAATGCCGCCGTAGCGGTCGAGCGTCGCGACGAACGCGAACAGCACGGCTCCCGCGCCCACGATCTTGACGGCGTCCTGCCACAGCGGCGCGACCGCAAGCCGGTAGCGGTGCCGCGTGCCGCGCTGGCGCACGACCAGCAGCGCGACGAGCGCGAACAGCAGCAGCGCGAGGCCGTCGCCGGCCACGCGCGGCAGGTAGCCCTGCCCGAGGAACACGAAGCCGTCGGACACCGGGGCGATCGTCGAGCCGCCCGTCACGCCGAGCAGGATCCCGCGAAACGCGAGCATCCCGCCGAGCCCGACGATGAACGACGGCACGCGCCGGTAGGTCGACCACCAGCCGTTGAAGAGCCCGATCAGCACACCGAGCGCGAGCACCGCCGGGACCGTCGCGGCGACGGGCCAGTGGCGGTTCACGTCGAGGATCGCCGCGACGCCGCCGAGCAGCCCGAGCAGCGAGCCGACCGACAGGTCGATCTCGCCCGCGATGATCACGAACACCATCCCGCACGCGAGCATGCCGGTGATCGACATCTGCCGCAGCAGGTTCGACACGTTGCGCGGCGTGACGAACGCGCCGTCGGTCAGCACCGAGAAGAACGCCCAGATCGCCGCGACCGCGAGCAGCAGCGCGAGGATCTTGTAGCGCACGAATATCTGGCGAAGCTGGCTGCCGGTCGAGCGCCCGGCCGGTTGCCCTGCTTCGTGGCCGCTTGAACGGCGCGCATCCGCGTCCTGCGTCGCCGGGGTGGAGGAAGAAAGTTCGGAATTCATGTCGCACTCGTTGCGGTGGGTTCGGTCGGCCGCCTGCCGGATTTCAGCGCGGCGCCGAGGATCTGTTCCTGTGTCAGGCCGTCGTTGACGAAGTCGCCGCGCAGCTCGCCTTCGCCGATCACCAGCACGCGATCGGCGAGCCCGAGCACCTCGGGCATTTCCGACGACACGACGATCAGCGCGACGCCGCGCTTCGCGAGCGCGAACACGAGGCGGTAGATCTCCGCTTTCGCGCCCACGTCGACGCCGCGTGTCGGCTCGTCGAGAATCAGCACCTGCGGCTCGGCCAGCAGCATCTTCGCGAGCACGGCCTTCTGCTGGTTGCCGCCGGACAGGCTCGCGATCGGCAGGAACGGATGCGCGGCACGCACCGACAGCCGCTGCATCTCGGTGCGGATCGCGTCCAGCTCGGCGGCCGCGTCGATCCGCCCGCGCGCCGCGAAGCGCCGCAGCACCGTCAGCGTGATGTTGTGGCCCACACCGAGCTGCGGCACGATGCCGTGGCGCTTGCGGTCCTCGGGCACCATCGCGATGCCCGCGCGGATCGCGTCGGCGGGCGTGCGGATCGACAGCGGCCGGCCGTTCATCAGCACGGTCGCCGTGCACGCGCCCGGATACGCGCCGAAGATCGCCTGCATCAGCTCGGTACGACCCGCGCCGACGAGCCCCGCGACGCCGAGGATCTCGCCGCGCCGCACGCTGAACGACACGTCGTCCACCCGCTTGCGGCGCGGATTCGTCACGTCGCGGCAGGTGACGTTGCGCGCTTCCAGCACGACGTCGCCGATCTCGTGCGGCTCGCGCGGGTACAAATCGCGAATCTCGCGGCCGACCATCATCGCGATGATCCGGTCGGTCGTCAGCGCGCGCATCGGCTCGGTCGCGACATGGCGGCCGTCGCGGATCACCGTCACCGTGTCGCACACCGCCTCGACCTCGTCGAGCTTGTGCGAGATGTACACGCACGCGACGCCGCGGCGCTTCAGGTCGCGCACGATGTCGAGCAGGATGCGCGTTTCGGACGCGCTCAGCGACGACGAAGGTTCGTCGAGGATCAGCAGCTTCGCGCGCTTGTTCAGCGCCTTCGCGATCTCGATCAGCTGCTGGTGGCCGCCGCCGTAGTTCATCACCGGCTGCGCGACGTTGATCGAGTCGATCCGCAGTTCATGCAGCAGCGCCTCGGCACGCTGCACCATCGCCGCATAGTTCATGCGCCCGCCCGGCAGCGTGATCTCGTTGCCGAGAAAGATGTTCTCGGCCACCGACAGCTCGGGCACGAGCATCAATTCCTGGTGGATGATCACGATGCCCGCGCGCTCGGTGTCGCGCACGCCGGACGCGACGAGCGGCGCGCCCTCCCAGCGGATCTCGCCCTCCCACGTGCCGTGCGGATACACGCCCGACAGCACCTTCATCAGCGTCGATTTGCCCGCGCCGTTCTCGCCGCACAGCCCCACGCACTCGCCCGGCCGCACCACCAGGTCGATGCCGTCGAGCGCCTTCACGCCGTCGAATTCCTTGACGATGCCGCGCATCGTCAGCAAGGGTTCGGTCATTCGCTCATGCCTCGCAGTGTGCGCGCGGACGCACCGGTGGGACGCCCGCGCGCCGCGTCGTTACTGGCTCGCCAGCTGCGCCTGGGTATAGAAGCCGTCCTTCACGACGACGTCGACGTTGCGCTTGGTCAACAGCGTCGGCAGCAGCAGCACCGTGTCGACCTTCTTCTTGCCGTTGTCGTATTGCGCGTTGAACGCGGGTTTCGTGCCCTTCGCGAGATCCACCGCGAGTTTCGCCGCTTCGCTCGCGATCAGCTTGAGCGGCTTGTAGACGGTCATCGTCTGCGTGCCGGCGATCACGCGCTTGACCGCGGCGAGATCCGCGTCCTGCCCGGACACCGGCACCTTGCCGGCCAGGTGCTGCGCGGCGAGCGCCTGGATCGCGCCGCCCGCGGTGCCGTCATTCGACGCGACGATCGCGTCGATCTTGTTGTTGTTCGCGGTCAGCGCATCCTCGACGATCCGCAGCGCGGTCGACGCGCTCCACTCCGGCACCCACTGCTGGCCGACGACCTTGATGTCGCCGCGATCGATCGCCGGCTTCAGCACCTTCAGCTGCCCTTCGCGCAGCATCTTCGCGTTGTTGTCGGTCGGCGCGCCGCCGAGCAGGAAATAGTTGCCCTTCGGCTTCGCGTCGACGACGCCCTGCGCCTGCAGTTCGCCGACCTTCTCGTTGTCGAACGAGATGTACGCGTCGACGTCGGCGTCAAGGATCAGCCGGTCGTACGACACCACCTTGATGCCGGCCTTGCGCGCTTCGGCGACCACGTTGCCGAGCGTCTTCGAGTTGAACGGGACGATCACGATCACGTCCACGCCGCGCGAGATCAGGTTCTCGATCTGCGAGATCTGTCGCGCCTCGCTCGCGTCCGCGGACTGCACGGACACCTTCGCGCCGAGCTTCGTCGCGGCGGCCACGAAATAGTCGCGGTCGCGCGACCAGCGCTCGACGCGCAGGTCGTCGATGCAGAAGCCGATTTCAGGCTTGTCCTTGCTCGCATGCGCGAGCGGGGCGCCCAGTGTCAGGATCGCCAGCGCAGCGGCGCCGGCAAGCGAGCTCAATACCGTACGACGTTTCACGGATTTCATGTCTCCATTCCTCTCTTTATAGGACTACTCCACGAACGCCGGGCAGCCGCCGAAGCCGGTCGCCCATCGTCTTGCCACCGCGCGGCACGGCTTCGTGCGGTGTGTCACACGCCCGTCACGCGCCTGTCGCAAACACCGGCTCGAGCGCCCGATACAGCGCGCGAAACGTCGGCCGCCGCGCGTCGCGATACCACGCGTGGCGCGCCATGTCGGGCTCCCGTACCGCGACGACGGGCGGCTGCGGGCACACCGCGTCGAGCGGCGCATCCGGTTCGAGCGCGAGATGCGCGAGCCGCGCGGCGCCGAGCGCCGGGCCGACTTCGCCGCCCGCGCGCAGGGTCAGCGCGCGGCCGCTCAGGTCGGCCAGCATCTGCGTCCAGTACGCGCTGCGCGAGCCGCCGCCGATCACCGTGATGCCGTCGGGCGCGAGCCCGGCCGCATGCAGCGCGTCGATTCCGTCGAGCAGCGCGAAGCCGACGCCTTCGAGCGTCGCGTTCGCGAGATCCGCACGCCGCGTATCGGGCGTCATCCCGTAGAACACGCCCTTCGCATTCACGTCGTTGTGCGGCGTGCGCTCGCCGCTCAGGTAAGGCAGGAACCACGGGCGCTCCGCGCGCGCGTTCGCTTCCGCGTCGGCGAGCAGCGCGGCAACGCCGTCGTAGCCGGCCAGCTGCGCGGTGAAATCGACGCAGCCGGCCGCATTCAGCATCACCGACATCAGGTGCCAGGTGCGCGGCAACGCGTGACAGAAACTGTGAACCGCCGATTCCGGATTCGCGCGAAAACCGTCCGACACCGCGAAGTAGACGCCCGACGTGCCGAGCGACAGCAGCGCGTCGCCGGGCCGCACGATACCGACGCCCACCGCGCCGGCCGCGTTGTCGCCCCCGCCCGCGACGACCGGGATCTCACGCAGCCCGAGCGCGCGTGCGACGGCCGGCAGCAGCGTGCCGGTGATGCGGTTGCCTTCGAACACGGCGGGCATCTGCGCGCGCGAGAGCCCGCATGCGGCGAGCAGCGTGTCGTCGTAATCGCGCTTCGCGACATCGAGCCACAGCGTGCCGGCCGCATCCGACGGATCGGTCGCGAACGCGCCGGTCAACCGGTAGCGCAGATAATCCTTCGGCAGCAGCACGTGGGCGATCCGCGCGAATACGTCCGGCTCGTGCCGGCGCACCCACAGCAGCTTCGGCGCGGTAAAACCCGGCATCGCGAGATTGCCGGCGACGGCGCGCAGCGTGGGCGCGCGCCGCTCGAGTTCCGCGCACTCCGCATCCGCGCGGCCGTCGTTCCACAGGATCGCGGGGCGCAGCACGTCGCCCTGCGCGTCGAGCAGCGTCGCGCCGTGCATCTGCCCGGTCAGGCCGAGCGCATCGATGGCGCGCGGATCGATGCCGGCCGCGCGTGCATCGGCGACGAGCGCCGCCAGCGCACCGCACGCCGCGTCCCACCAGTCGCGCGGCGCCTGTTCGGACCAGCGCGGCCGCGGCCGGCTCACCGCCAGCGGCCGGCTCGCGCTGGCCCGCACCGCGCCGTCGCGGTCGAGCAGCACGGCCTTCACGCCCGACGTACCGAGGTCGACTCCGATGTACATGGCGTCAGCGCAGCCCGTAGATGGCCTGGTTCACGATGTTCTCGAGCCGCTCCTGCCCGCCGCTCGCATGCTGCGGGTTCACGCCGCGCGCGAGCGCGTCGGCGGCGAGCGATTCCAGCGTGTAGCCGCCGGACAGGATCTCGCGGCCGAACGCGCTGTCCCACTGCGCGTAGCGCTGCCGGCGCAGCGCGTCGAGCCGGTCGTTCGCGACCAGCACGGCGGCGCGCTCGAGCGCGAGCGCGAGCACGTCGATCGCGCCCACATGGCCGTGGAACAGGTCTTCCGGATCGACGCTCTGGCGCCGCACCTTCGCGTCGAAGTTCATGCCGCCGGTGGTGAAGCCGCCGTGGCGCAGGATCTCGTAGAACGCGAGGGTCAGCTCCTCGACGCTGTTCGGGAACTGGTCGGTGTCCCAGCCGTTCTGCGGATCGCCGCGATTCGCATCGACGCTGCCGAACACGCCGAGCGCGAACGCGTTCGCGATCTCGTGATGGAACGAATGGCCGGCGAGCGTCGCGTGGTTCGCCTCGATGTTCACGCGGATCTCGTTCTGCAATCCGTATTGCGTGAGGAAACCGTGCACGGTCGCGACGTCGTAGTCGTACTGGTGCTTGGTCGGCTCCTGCGGCTTCGGCTCGATCAGCAGCGCGCCCTTGAAACCGATCCGGTGCTTGTGCTCGACGACCATCGACAGGAACCGCGCGAACTGCTCGCGCTCGCGCACGAGATCGGTATTGAGCAGCGTCTCGTAGCCTTCGCGGCCGCCCCACAGCACGTAGTTCTCGCCGCCGAGCCGGTGCGTCGCGTCGAGCGCGTGGCGCACCTGGGTCGCCGCCCACGCGAACACGTCGGGATTCGGGTTGGTCGCCGCGCCCGCCGCGAAGCGCGGATGCGAGAACAGGTTCGCGGTGCCCCACAGCAGCCGCACGCCGGTGGCCTGCTGACGCTCGCCCAGGTAGTCCGTCATCCGCGCGAAATTCTCGACGTATTCGCGCAGGCTGTCGCCTTCCGGCGCGACGTCGGTGTCGTGGAACGTATAGAACGGCGTGCCGAGCTTCGTGAAGAACTCGAACGCCGCATCCGCCTTCTGCCGCGCCCGCTCGAGCGGGTCGCCCGGCTGCTGCCACGGCCGCCGGAACGCGCCCTGGCCGAAGATATCGTGCCCCGGCCACACGAACGTATGCCAGTAGCACACCGCGATGCGCAGGTGTTCCTCGAGCGTCTTGCCGAGCACCTGCTTCGTGCGGTCGTAATGGCGGTAGGCAAGCGGGTTGTCCGATTGCGGACCTTCGTAGCGAATCGCGGGAATCTGTTCGAAATACGACATGGCGTCTCCGTCCGGTTTCTTATTGCAGTGCGGCGCGCGGCGCGTTGGCGTGCGGGCCGAATTCGGTCTGGCTGGATCGTGCCCGCGCGCCCCCGCCCCCGCAATTGCGAAATTGCGCAGCACGCTTAACGTTTCTTGCCAGCGCGCTGCGCACCGCACGCGTTCCGTCCTACAATCGCCGGACACCAGACAAGCGCGCGGCACCGTCCGCGCACCCGGAGACAACGGCGCGACGCCCCGCACGGCACGCGCCTCGAGACCGAGATGACCCGCGCCCCTTCCAGCCAGACACCGCACCGCATCGCGCTGCTGTTCAACGCCAACAAGGTCTACGACCGCGAGATCATCAGCGGCATCGGCCAGTACCTGCGCTCGACGCGCGTGGTGTGGGACCTGTTCCTCGAGGACGACTTCCGCTGCCGGCTCGCCGGCATCGAGCATTTCGACGGCGACGGCATCATTGCCGACTTCGACGATCCCGCCGTCGCCGACGCGCTCGCCGGCTCGCCGCTGCCGATCGTCGCGCTCGGCTCGTCCTACGAAGATCCCGCGCAGTATCCGGACGGCGTGCCGTATATCGCGACCGACAACGCGAAGCTCGTGTCGCTCGCGTACACGCACCTGATCGGCGCCGGGCTCGCACACTTCGCGATGTACAGCCTGCCCGACGCGCAGCAGAACCGCTGGGCGCAGCAGCGCGAGCTGGCGTTCGACCGGCTCGCGCGCGCGGACGGGCTCGACGCGCCGATCTACCGCGGGCTGTCGACGAGCGCATCGGCATGGAATCACGCGATCGAGCAGCTGATCAGCTGGCTGCATGCGCTGCCGAAACCCGTCGGCATCATCGCGGTGACCGACGCGCGCGCGCGGCACCTGCTGCAGGCCTGCCTGATCGCCGGCCTCGCGGTGCCGGAACAGGTCGCGATCATCGGCATCGACAACGATCCGCTCACGCGCACGCTGACGCGCATCCCGCTGTCGTCCGTGATCCAGGGCACCGAGGAAATGGGCCGGACCGCCGCGCACCTGCTGCACCAGATGCTGCGTGGCGTGCGTTTTCCCGACCGGCGCATTCTCGTGCCGCCCGTCGGGATCAACGTGCTCGAATCGACGCGCCACCAGCCGCTCACGAGCCCCTACGTGATGCGCGCGCGCCACTTCATTCGCCAGTACGCGTGCCAGGGCATCAAGACGGAACAGGTCGCCGACTACGTCGGCGTGTCGCGCTCGCTGCTCGAAGAGCACTTCCGGCGCGAACTGCAGCGCACCGTGCACCAGGAAATCCTGCGCCACAAGCTCGAAGCGGCGCAGGCGCTGCTTGCCGGCCGGCAGGCGTCGAGCGCCGAAGTCGCGATCCGCTGCGGGTTCACGTCGCTTCAGTACATGTACGCGGTATTCCGCCGCGAGCTCGGATGCACGCCGCGCGAATACCAGGAACGCACGATCGCCGCGCACTGAAGCCGGCCTTACCCATCGAATCCACCCATGCATATCGATACCGACTCTCCCCGCCCGGCGCCCGGCGTCGCACGCGTCCCTTCCGAACCGTGGGGCACGCTGCCCGACGGCGACGCGGTGCGGCGCTATACGCTGCGTAACGCGCACGGGATGCGCGTCGTCGTCAGCGACCTCGGCGCGACCGTCGTGTCGTGGCTCGCGCCCGACCGCGCCGGACGCTTCGCCGACATCGTGCTCGCGCACGACACGCCCGCCGAATACGTCGAATCGGGCGCCTACCTCGGCGCGACGGTCGGCCGCTGGGCGAACCGGATCGCCGGTGCGCGCTTCACGCTCGACGGCGTCGACTACCGGCTCGACCGCAACGAGCGCGGCAATCTGCTGCACGGCGGCGCGAACGGCTTTCACCGGCAGCGCTGGGCCGTCGTCGACGATTGCGGCGGGTTGACGCTGCAACTCGATTCGCCGGAAGGCGACGCGGGTTTTCCGGGCAACGTGAGCGTGCAGGTTCGTTACGCGCTCGACGACGACGGCACGCTGACGATCGACTACACCGGCGTCACCGACGCGCCCACGCCGCTCAACCTGACGAATCACAGCTATTTCAACCTCAGCGGCCGCGCGGGCGGCGACGTGCGCGGCCACGTGCTGAGCATCGACGCCGACGCGTTCCTCGAGGTCGACGACGCGCTGATCCCGACCGGCACCGCCGACGTGACCGGCACCGCGTTCGACTTCCGGCACAGCGCACCGCTCGGCGCGCGCCTCGACTGGCCGCACGCGCAGCTCGCGCGGGCGCGCGGGTTCGACCACTGTTTCGTGCTGCGCGACGGCGCGCACGCGCTCAGGCCCGTCGCGGCGATCTACGATCCGGAAAGCGGCCGCGAGCTGCTCGTGTCGACGGATCAGCGCGGCCTGCAACTCTATACGGGCAACTACCTGGACGGCGTACGCGTGAGCGGCGGCACGCGCTGCGCGCGACACGCCGCGCTGTGCGTCGAAGCCGGCGGCTTTCCGGACCAGGTCAACATGGACGGCCTGCGCGACGCCGCCATCGTCCAACCGGGTGCCGTCTATCGACAGACCACGCAGTACCGCGTCGGCGTTCGCGCCTGACGCGGTGTACGCCGGCGGCGCGCCTACGTCGCGCACCGCTGCCCGGTCGATCCCGCCCCGCTGCGCCGCACGCGCGGTGCGATCCCCGGTGCGATCCCGGTGTGATCCCCTACGCGCGCCGCATCGTCGACACGAGCGCCGCATCCTCGCCCGTCCCGGCCGGCCGTGCCGATGCGGCGTCGGCCGGCCGCGGCCGTTCGCCCAGCCCCGTGCCGCCGGTGCGCCGCCGCGCGGCATGCCGCTCGATCACCCGTTGCAGCACGCAGAACACGCACAGCAGCGCGCCGATCACGATCCGCGTCCACCACGAGCTCAACGTGCCGTCGAACGTGATCAGCACCTGGATCGTGCCGAGGATGCCGACCCCGAACACCGAGCCGATCACGTAGCCCACGCCGCCCGTGAGCAGCGTGCCGCCGATCACGGTCGCGGCGATCGCGTCGAGCTCCATTCCCTGCGCCTGCAGCCCGTAGCCCGACAGCACGTACAGCGTGAACACCACGCCGCCGAGCGCCGAGCAGAAGCCGCTCAGCGCGTAGACGCCGATCTTCGTGCGCGCGACCGGCAAGCCCATCAGCAGCGCCGAACGTTCGTTGCCGCCGATCGCATACACGTTGCGGCCGAACCGCGTGAAATGCGCGACGTAGATCGCGGCGGCCAGCGTCGCGAGCGCGATCAGCGCGCCCGCGCTCAGCGTGCCGCCGCCGACCGGCACGCTGATGCCCGCGATCGCATGAAACGTCGGCTCGTTGATCGTGATCGACTGCGTCGTGATCAGGAAGCACGCGCCGCGCGCGAGAAACATTCCGGCGAGCGTCACGATGAACGGCTGCAAGCGAAAGCAATGGATCAGCGCACCCATCGCCGCGCCGTACAGCGCGCCGAACGCCAGCACGAGCGGCACGATGACCCACACCGGCCAGTGCAGCCGCTCGGCGCCGACCGCGCAGAGGATCGTTGTCAGCGCAACGACCGAGCCGACCGACAGGTCGATCCCGCCCGACACGATCACGAACGTCATCCCGATCGCGACGATCAGCAGGAACGCGTTGTCGACGAGCAGCCCGGTGAGCACCTGCATCGAGAAAAATCCCGTGTACATCACGGACCCGAAACCGAACAGCGCGACGAACAGCAGGATCGTCACGACGATCGGCAGCGTGCGCGGGTCGGCGAGCCGGCCAAGGAATCGGGTCATCGGGGCGTCGCTCCGGTGGTGGCGCGCGAACGCGCGGATGGCAGCAGCCGTGACGCATGCCGGACGACGAGCGCGCGCGCCGCCTCCGACTGGATCAGCGTCACGACGATCACGACGACCGCCTTGACGACGAGCGTCGCCTCCGGCGGCACGCCGATCGAATAGGTCGTGTAGGTGAGCGTCTGGATGATCAGCGCGCCGAGCACCGAGCCGGCGAGGCTGAAGCGGCCGCCGAGCAGCGACGTGCCGCCGAGCGTCACCGCGAGGATCGCGTCGAGTTCGAGCAGCAGCCCGGCGTTGTTGCCGTCGGCGCTGCGCACGTTCGAACTCGCGAGGATGCCGGCGAGCGCCGCCATCACGCCCGAACACAGATACACGCCGAACACGACCGCACCCGCGCGCAGCCCGACGAGCCGCGTCGCGACCGGATTCACGCCGATCGCGCGTATGAACAGCCCGAGCGCCGTGCGGTTCACCAGCAGCGCGGTCGCCGCGATCGTCGCGATGGCGATCCACACCGCGCACGGCACGGTCGCGAGATAACCGCCGCCGAGCGCGAGATAGCCGGGCGCGCCGATCGGGATGATCTGGCCGCCCGTCAGCAGCTGCGCGACACCGCGGCCGGCCACCATCAGGATCAGCGTCGCGATGATCGGCTGCATCCCGACGAACGCGACGAGCAGCCCGTTCCAGGCGCCCGCGAGCAGGCCGACGCCGAGCGCGGCGGCCAGCGCGGCACCGACCCGCGACGGATCGGCGTCGAGCACGATCGCCGCGGCCGCGCCGGCGATCGCGACGATCGCGCCGACCGAGATATCGATCCCGCGCGTCGCGATCACGAGCGTCATCCCGAGCGATACGATCACGAGCGGCGCCGCGCGGTTCAGGATGTCGATCGGCGCGCCGAACAGGTGGCCGTCGAGCAGCGCGATCGACAGAAAACCCGGACGATGCGCGACATCGAGTGCGAACAGCAGCGCGAGCGTCAGCACCGGCCACGCGAGCGAATGACGAAACAGCGTGCGCAGCGGCGTCATGACTGGCCTCCCGCGATCAGACGGTACACCTGCTCCTCGGATGCATCGGCGCCGGTCAGCTCGGCGACCTTGCGACGGTCGCGCAGCACCGCGATCCGGTGGCTCACGCGCACGACCTCGCCGATCTCCGACGAGATGAACAGGATCGCGAGCCCGGTCTTGCACAGCGCGAGCACGCGCTCCATGATGTCGAACTTCGCGGCGACGTCGATCCCGCGCGTCGGTTCGTCGAGAATCAGCAGCTTCGGGTCCGTCGCGAGCCAGCGCGCGAGCAGCACCTTCTGCTGGTTGCCGCCCGACAGCAGGCCGATCGGCTGCTCCGCGTCGCGCGCCTTGATGCCGAGCCGGGCGATATACGAATCGGCGATCTCGCGCTGGCGCGCGCGCCCGATCAGCCGCCACCAGCCGCGCCGCGCCTGCAGCGCGAGGATGATGTTCTCGCGGATCGACAGCGCGGCGACGATACCCTCCTTCTTGCGGTCTTCCGGGCAGTACGCGATGCCGTGCCGCACCGCGTCGTGCGGCGACGCGAGCCGCGTGCGCGTGCCGTCGATCTCGATCGCGCCGGTGTCCGGGCGCTCCGCGGCGAACGCGAGCTGCGCGGTTTCGGTACGCCCCGAGCCGAGCAGCCCGGCCAGCCCGACGATCTCGCCGGGCCGCACGTCGAGATCGAGCGCGCTCATCATCCCGCGCCGGCCGACCTGCTGCATCGACAGGAACGGCGCGGCGTCGCCCGCGGTGCGCACGGCGGCCGCGGCACCCGCCTGCAGCGTATCGGACATCCGCTCGCGGCCGGTCATCTTCGCGACCAGCACATCGACCGGCAGGTCGCGCGCCAGGTACTCGCCTTCGCGCTCGCCGTTGCGCATCACGGTGATCCGGTCGGACACCGCATAGGTCTGCTCGAGAAAGTGCGTGACGAACAGGATCGCGATGCCCGACGCCTTCAGCCGGCGCAGCACGTCGAACAGCCGCGCGACCTCGCCGTCGTCGAGGCTCGACGTCGGTTCGTCGAGGATCAGCACGCGCGCGTCGACGGAGACGGCGCGCGCGATCGCGACCATCTGCTGCACGGCGATCGGGTACGCGTCGAGCGAGCGCGTGACGTCGAGCGACAGGTCGAGTTCCGCGAGCGCCGCGCGCGCACGCGCATGGATCGCGTTCCAGTCGATCGCGCCGCGCCGCATCGGCTGACGGCCCGCGAAGATGTTCTCGGCGACCGACAGGTTCGCGCACAGGTTCACTTCCTGATAAAGCGTCTGGATCCCGGCCGCCTCGGCTTCGCGCGGCGCGGCGAAGCGCACGGGCCGGCCGCCGACGCAAATCTCGCCCGCGTCGTGCGCATGCACGCCGGTGAGCACGTTGATCAGCGTCGACTTGCCCGCGCCGTTCTGCCCCATCAGCGCGTGGATCTCGCCGGGAAACAACCGGAAGTCCACGCGCTGCAGCGCGCTGACACCCGGAAATGACTTGTCGATGCCGGTCATCTCGACCACCGGCGATTGCGTCATGACCCCTCCGTCGAAACGGTTGCGAAACGGTTGCGAAACGGTTGCGAAACGGTTGCGAAGCGGTTGCGACTCGGGCGGCAGCCGCGCCGCCGCCCGCGCGGGACATCAGTACTTGCGGGTCGGCAGCACCTGGGCCGCGACGTTCATCGGGAACACCGTCTCGTTCGTGACGATCCGCTTGGGCAGCTGTTTGCCGGCGACCACGTCCTTCACCGCGCTCATCAGCTGCGGGCCGAGCAGCGGGCTGCATTCGACGTCGACGTTGATCTTGCCGGCGATCATCGCCTGGAAACCGCCCTTCGTCGCATCGAACGACACGACGCTCACGTCCTTGCCGGGCTTGATCCCGGCTTCCTCCATCGCCTGGATCGCGCCGAGCGCCATGTCGTCGTTGTGCGCGTAGACGACGTTGATCTGCTTGCCGTAGGTCTTCGCGAACGCTTCCATCACCTGCTTGCCGCCGGCGAGCGTGAAGTCGCCGCTCTGCGACGCGATCACCTTGAATTTCGGATTGTTCTTGATCACTTCGAGCAGGCCCGCGCGGCGATCGTTGGCCGGCGCGGAGCCGACGGTGCCCTGCAGTTCGACGATATTGATCGGGCCCGCGTCGTTCTTGTAGCGCTCTTCCATCCAGTGGCCGGCGCGCCGCCCTTCCTCGAGGAAGTCCGAACCGATCATCGTCACGTACAGCGACGGGTCCTTCACGTCGACCGCGCGATCGGTCAGGATCACCGGGATATGCGCGGCCTTCGCTTCGGTCAGCACCGGTTCCCAGCCCGATTCGACGACCGGCGAGAACGCGATCACGTCGACCTTCTGCGCGATGAACGAGCGGATCGCGCGAATCTGGTTCTCCTGCTTCTGCTGCGCGTCCGAGAATTTCAGGTTGATGCCGGCGTCCTTCGCCGCGCCCTTCACCGACACGGTGTTCGCAGTGCGCCACGCGCTTTCCGCGCCGACCTGCGAGAAACCGAGCGTGATCGGCTTCTGCTGCGCGAACGCGCCGTGCGCGAACACCGTCGCCGCGGCGACGAGCGCGCCGGCCGTCAGCTTCCTGAAGAATGTCATGGTCCGTCTCCGATGATGTCGTTGTATGCCGCTGCGCTGTTGTGGTTCTGCGTGGCGCGGGGATGCGGGTCGGGCTGCAGACCGGGCTGGCGCGTGCGGCCGGCCCGGTCTGCATGCCCCGCATCAGTCTATGAACAAGTCCGATAACCTTCCAATGAAATATTGGATTCGGGCGATATCGGAATCGGCATACGTATAAATACCTAAACGGGCCGGGGGACGGGCGCGGCGGAGATGGGGAAAGAGGCCGGCTATACGAGCGCGCAAGGCGCGATCATGGGCGGCTTCGTGAACTGGAGCGGCGCGCCGGGCTCGGTCGCGAGCGGCTGGCTGATGGATCGCCTCGACCGCTACCGGATGATCGCCGCGAGTTTTTGCCTGGCGGCACGGTCGCTCCGGGCCGCGCACGGGATGCAGTCGACGTTCCGGCCCCAGCAGGTGCTCGCCTTTGCCTGGAGATGATTCATTCCCGGCGCCCATACCGGCATGAACGCGTTGACCGCGCGCTTCTACCCGACCGTCGCGCGTTCGACCGGCTTGAGCTGGTGCATGCGTTCGGAGGGCTGGGCGCGATCGGCAGCGCATTTGCCGGCGCGGCCCTCCTCAGCGCGGGGCTGGGGTTCGGCCAGATTCTTCCGCTGATGGCCGACGTGCCGCTGATCGGCGCGGTAGCGGGGCTCGTGAAGCGCCGGGCGCCGGGCGCTGGCCGATGAGTCGAAGGGAGCGGCCGTGAATTCCGCGGCGGAGGTTTCCGCGAATACCTGACGAGAGCCGTCGCGACAGCGCTCAAATCCGGCAGGCCGCCACTTTCCTGTCGGTCTCGCCAACGATCTCCGCGGTCAACGAGCGGATAACGACTTGTGTCCCGTTGCCTTCAACGCGACATTGACATCATCGCGCGTGTTGACGATACGGCCTTCCACCTTGCAATCCGATTGCACCGGCTTCGCACCGACTGCAAATCCCACGCCGCCGAGATCGGTTGCTACCCATTGCGCGTTGCGCCTTTCAAGCGCGAACTTCATGATCTCGACCTGGTCATCCGTCATCTCCAGGCTGCCGTCCTTATCCGTCAAGCCAATACATGCGAAGGCGGCATCGTGATCCTTGATCAGGTCGACCACGAAATAGCGGTAATCCTTCAGGTCCGGTTCGCTGTCGTTCAGCCGGTGAATGGCAGCCAGTATATGGGCGCGGTCAGGGTCGCTCTTGTCCAGATCGCGGGCATACGTCACGTTGGCGACGGTCGCGACGAGGATCAATGCGCATGCAGTGAGCCTGGATAGCTTTGTCATCAAGATTCGAAAAAAAAGTAACCGGGATCGCCCCGTCATCGATGTGCTGCCGTCATCCGGCACAAGCGCCAGTCGATAGTCGTCATCCGTTGCGTCATAGCCGGTCGGGAGCCGATACGCTACCACCAAAGACGGCGACAGATGGCTTTTGTTCACCTCATGCGCGTTGCCCTGGTTCCCACCCAACGTTGCCAACGATTGCAGATGTTGATGAGCATCGAAGCGATCGCGCCGTACACCGGCTTGTTCCCCTTGGTCGGCTTCCCCCACTTCAGGAAACTGCTTGCCATCGCATTGGTCTTTCCCTTCGTCCCCTCATAGCCCGCGCGCTGCAGACACGAGTTCACGAATGCCGCACAGTATGCGGCGGAATTCGGATCAGCCTTGGTTTGCGACGTCGCACCGAAATACTCCTTGATGTGCTCGGTGGAAACGTCTCCTCCCTTGCGCTTGATGCCGACGCGACACTCCTCCTCTGCATACGTCATCCACGGTGCATGCCTGGCACTCGGCGCCTTGGTTTTCGGGTAATCGCTCTCGTCCCGGGAACGGACAGCATGCACTTCCGGCGCCGGCTTTGGACGGACGATCCGGCGCCCACAGGTGCCGCCACAGAGGATGAGCCTGCCGCCACCGGTTCGGCGGCCGTTGCCGCACCCGGTGACGAAGACGGGTGCGCATGTGCCTTCGGTACGGCCAGTACCCGATGCGGATACAGAAAGTACGGCGATGCAATGCCGTTCAGACGCGCCAGTACGCGATAGCTCGTCGAGTATTTTTCACGGTGTGCTCGCCGCATCACCCGCGCCGGCCGGCCGGATGACGGGCCGGTCGCTCACGCCGGCCAGGATTACCGCGCATCGCCATCGCCGGCGACGCCGAGCCGCCGGTCGATGCCGCTGTCGCGACCGCGCGGCGTCTCGCCGCCCCGATTCGGCACGACGCCGGCCGCATGCGGCCGACCGTCGTCGGCCGCGCGCGCCGGGTTCAACGCTTGCAGCACGCTGGCGCGCCCACCGTCGTCATCGGGCAATTGCGGCATCCCGCGTGCAAAGGCCGGCACGACCGCCGCCGCGAGCAGCGCGGCGATCGCCAGCCGGGAAAGGCGCTTCATCGCCTGTCTCCCGGTCACTGCGCGCTGACGGCCGGCACCGGCGTCGACGCGGTCGCGGTGGCCTGCTCGCCGTGCGCGATCGCATAAAGCTCGCGATTGCGCGCGATCGTCTGCGGGCTCGGCGGATAGTCCCAGTTCGACATGGGCACGGTGCCGTCGCGCTGCGCCTGAACGAGCTCGGCGATCACGTCGGCACGGGTCGGGCCCGACGACGACGCTTGCGCGAAAGCGGCTACCGGCGTGCCGATGGCGAGGGCGAGCAGCGCGGTCGCTGCGATCAGTCTGCGATTCATGATGAAACTCCCCAGAACGGTTAGATGAGGACGCATCGTCGATGCGCCGCCGGCGGTGCCGCGGATGCGGTTCTCCGCCCGACGTCTTCATTCTGGTGACTGCGGCCGGCACGACGCTGACCGTTACATGACAATCCTGAAATCTGCGGCGCCACGCGCAGATAACAGTTTCGTAATCTTCGAGTCAGGGCCGGGTCAACGCGGCACCGGCAGACTGCACGCTCGTCGCATCCATCGCGGCGCCCTTGCCCTGCTTCGAGGAAAACATCATGTGGATCGTCCGGCTGGCGTTACGCAGGCCCTATACGTTCGTCGTGCTCGCACTGCTGATCTTCATCGCGGGCACGCTCGCGATCCTGCGCACGCCGACCGACATCTTTCCGAACATCGACATCCCGGTCGTCAGCATCGTCTGGTCGTACAACGGCTTTTCCGCCGAGGACATGGCCAAGCGCATCACGACCAACTACGAGCGCGCGCTCACGTCCGACGTCGACGACATCGAGCACATCGAATCGCAATCGCTGAACGGCGTGTCGGTCGTGAAGATCTTCTTCCACCCCGGCGCGGACATCAATCGTGCGATTGCCGAAGCCTCGAGCAACTCCGCGTCGATCCTGCGGATCCTGCCGCCGGGCACGCTGCCGCCGAACATCATCACGTACAACGCGTCGACGGTGCCGATCCTGCAGCTCGGGTTGTCGAGCAGCACGCTCGCCGAGCAGCAGCTGTACGACCTCGGCAACAGCTTCATCCGCACGCAGCTCGCGACCGTCCAGGGCGCGGCCGTGCCGCTGCCGTTCGGCGGCAAGGTGCCCGAGATCGTCGTCGACCTGAACATGCGCGCGCTGCAGGCCAAGGGGCTCGCGCCGATCGACGTGGTCAACGCGATCAACGCGCAGAACCTGATCCTGCCCGGCGGCACCGCGAAGATCGGCGCGCGCGAATACAACGTGCAGATGAACGGCAGTACGCAGACCGTCGCCGCGCTGAACGACCTGCCGGTTAAGACCGTCGGCGGCAACGTCGTCTATGTGCGCGACGTGGCCCACGTGCGCAACGGCTACGCGCCGCAGACCAACATCGTGCGCAGCGACGGCAAGCGCGCGGCGCTGCTGACGGTCGAGAAGACCGGCAGCGCATCGACGCTGACGATCATCGGCCAGGTGAAGGCGATGCTGCCAAAGATCGCGGCCGGCCTGCCGAAGGCGCTGCACATCACGCCGCTCGGCGACCAGTCGGTGTTCGTGAAAGCGGCGATCCAGGGCGTCGCGCGCGAAGCGCTGATCGCCGCGTGCCTGACGGCGCTGATGATCCTGCTGTTCCTCGGCAGCTGGCGCGCGACGCTGATCATCGCCGTGACGATCCCGCTCGCGGTGCTGACGTCGCTGTGCGCGCTGGCCGCGCTCGGCGAGACGATCAACATCATGACGCTCGGCGGGCTCGCGCTCGCGGTCGGGATTCTCGTCGACGATGCGACCGTCGCGATCGAGAACATCACGCACCACCTCGAACGCGGCGCGCCGCTCGAGGAGGCGATCCTGACCGGCGCGGGCGAGATCGCCGTGCCGACCTTCGTGTCGACGCTGTCGATCTGCATCGTGTTCGCGCCGATGTTCCTGCTGACGGGCGTCGCGCGCTACCTGTTCGTGCCGATGGCCGAAGCGGTGATCTTCGCGATGATCGCGTCGTACTTCTTCTCGCGCACGCTGATCCCGACGCTCGCGATGGTGCTGATGCGCGCCAAGGGGCACGGCAAGCCGCCGCGCGGCATCTTCGCTCGCTTCGCGCGCTTCCAGGCCGCCTTCGAGCACCGTTTCGAAGCGGTCCGCGCGCGCTATCGCGCGCTGCTGTCGGCCGCGATCGCGAACCGGCGCCGCTTCGCGGCCGCGTTCCTGCTCGCCTGCGTGGCTTCCACGAGCCTGTTCGCCGTCGCCGGGCAGGATTTCTTCCCGTCGGTCGATACCGGCGAGATCCGGCTGCACCTGCGCGCGCCGACCGGCACGCGGATCGAGGAGACCGCGCGCCTGACCGACGAGGTCGAGACGCGGATCCGCTCGGTGATCCCCGCGAACGAACTGGCCGGCGTGCTCGACAACATCGGCGTGCCGGTCAGCGGGATCAACCTGACCTACGACTCGTCCGATCCGGTCGGCGCCGGCGATGCCGACATCATGATCACGCTGAAGCCGAACCACCGGCCGACCGCGCAGTACGTGACGAAGCTGCGCAACCTGCTGAACCAGGCGTTCCCGGGTGTGACCTTCGCGTTCCTGCCGGCCGACATCGTCAGCCAGATCCTCAACTTCGGGTTGCCTGCGCCGATCGACATCCAGATCGTCGGCAACCGGCTCGATGCGAACCGCGCGGTCGCGAACCGGCTGCTCGCGCAACTGCGCGGCGTGCGCGGCCTCGTGGACGCACGCATCCAGCAGCCCGGCGACGCACCCGCGATCAACGTCGACGTCGATCGCACCAAGGCGATCCAGGCCGGGCTCCAGCAGCGCGACGTCGCGCAGAACCTGCTGATCGCGCTGTCCGGCAGCTCGCAGACCACGCCGAACTTCTGGCTGAACCCCGCCAACGGCGTCAGTTACCCGGTGCTGGTGCAGACGCCGCAGTACGACGTCAATTCGCTGCAGTCGCTCGCGAACATCGCGATGCCGACCGCCGCGCAATCGCCGCAGACGCCCGCGGGCGGCCCCGCGGCCGGCGCGGGCGCGCAGAACCTGCTCGGCACGCTGGGCACCTTCTCGCGCGCCGAGCAGCAGGCCGTCGTGTCGCACTACAACGTGCAGCCGGTGCTCGACATTTTCGCGTCGGTGCAGGACCGCGATCTCGGCGGCGTGACGGCCGACGTGACGAAACTCGTCGACGCCGCACGCGCGCAACTGCCGCCCGGCTCGTCGATCGTGCTGCGCGGCCAGGTGCAGGCGATGCACCAGTCGTTCGCGGGGCTGCTGAGCGGCCTCGTGCTCGCGATCGCGCTGGTCTATCTGCTGATGGTCGTGAACTTCCAGTCGTGGCTCGACCCGCTCGTGATCGTCAGCGGCCTGCCCGCGTCGCTCGCGGGCATCGCGTGGATGCTGTTCGTCACGAACACGACGCTGTCGGTGCCCGCGCTGACCGGCACGATCCTGTGCATCGGCATCGCGACCGCGAACAGCATTCTCGTCGTCAACGCAGCGCGCGAGCTGAGCGCCGGCGGCACGCCGCCGTGGCAGGCCGCGCTCGACGCGGGGTTCAGCCGGTTCCGCCCGGTCGTGATGACCGCGCTCGCGATGCTGATCGGCATGCTGCCGATGGCGCTCGGCCTCGGCGACGGCGGCGAACAGAACGCGCCGCTCGGCCGCGCGGTGATCGGCGGCCTCGCGTTCGGCACGGTGTCGACGCTGCTGTTCGTACCCGTCGTGTTCGGCTTCGTCCATGCGTGGCTCGAACGGCGACGCGATGCGGCCGCCGCACGCCGCGTGCCGGACACGCCGGCACTGCCTTGAGCACGGATACCCGGATAGCTGGACTGGATACCCGCCGATTTCCTCCGACTCGCCCGACTTCGAACCCATCATGAACGACTCGACCGAACCTCTCGCCCCGCTTTCCGCCGAAACGGCGGCGGTGCCGC
>NZ_LDVA01000193.1:0-28975 GCF_050768715.1 Burkholderia sp. ZZQ-2
GGGCCTGACCACGCGGGAGCTCGTCGACTGGCTCGCCGCCGAACCGGCCGAGCCGTTCGACGTGGCCGTCACGTCGCTCGGCGTCAACGACGTGACGGGCGGCGTGCCGCCGGCCCGCTGGCAGGCGCAGCAGGCCGAGCTCGTCCGGCTGCTCGCCACGCGCTTCCGGGTCGGCCACGCGATCCTGTCGGCGGTGCCGCCGATGGAGCGCTTTCCGGCGCTGCCGCAGCCGCTCGCGTGGTATCTCGGGTTGCGCGCGAAACGGCTCAACACGGCGCTCGCCGGCTGGGCCGCCACGCAGCCGCACTGCACGTTCCTGCGCGTCGAGCTGCCGCTCGAGCGCCATCTGATGGCCACCGACGGCTTCCACCCCGGCGCTGCCGCCTGCACGGTGTGGGCCACGCAAGTCGCTGCCGCCGTGCTGCGCCGGACGGCCGCATGACGCGGCACGGCGCCCCGGCACCGGCCTTTCACCGCGCGGGCCGGCACGCAAAACCCGCACGGTCGGCACACGGGCCCGAGCAAAATGCCGGCTTTCCTTGCGCAAGTGCCGCATCGCACCGCGCGTGTCGCCCGAACGCCCCGGTACGAGCGGCGGCGCCATGCCAAAATAGCCGGTCGTCTTCGCGCCGTCTCGGCGCACCATCCTTTAGTTTCCTTCGCAGCCAGGGATTGCCATGTCGTCATTGCTCAGGATTGGTTTGATGGGTTTCGGTTTCGCCGGCGCGACGTTCCACGCGCCGGTCATCGCCACGAGCGGCCGCACTGAAGTCGCCGCGATCGCGACGGGGCAGCCCGATCGCGCGCAGGCCGCGTATCCGGGCGCGCGCGTCGTCCCCGATCTCGACACGCTGCTCGGCCTCGACGACATCGAATGCGTGGTGATCGCCACGCCGAACGACACGCACTTCGCGCTCGCGCGCCAGGTGCTCGAAGCCGGCCGCCACGTGGTCGTCGACAAGCCCGTCACGCTCACCGCCGACGAGGCGCTTGCGCTCGCGCGGCTCGCGAACGCGCGCAGCCGGCTGTTCGCGCCGTTCCACAACCGCCGCTGGGACGGCGATTTCCTCACCGTGCGCCGCATCGTCGAATCGGGCGAGCTCGGCCGGCTCACGTATTTCGCGTCGCACTTCGACCGCTTCCGCCCGACGCCGCGCACGCGCTGGCGCGAGGAGCCCGCCCGCGGCGGCGGCCTGCTGCTCGACCTCGGCCCGCACCTGATCGACCAGGCGCTCGCGCTGTTCGGCCTGCCCGAAACGGTGGGCGCGACCGTCAAGACCCGTCGCGACAACGGCACGGCGCCCGATTTCGTGCACCTGCAGCTCGGTTATCCGGACAAGGAAGTGGCGCTGCATGCGAGCGCGCTGTCGGCGATCGAACCCGCGCGCTTCACGCTGCACGGCACACGCGGCAGCTACCAGAAGTTCGGGCTCGACACGCAGGAAGACCAGCTCAAGGCCGGCCTCACCGCGGATGACGTCGAATTCGGCGGCGGCAACCCGCCGGGCCTGCTGCGCGTGCTCGACGGCGAGGTCGAGGTCGAACGCCCGGTGCCGACACTCGACGGCCAGTACGCGGAGTTCTACCGCGCGCTCGCCGCGTCGATCCGCGACGGCGCGCCGTTCCCCGTCACCACGCAGGATGCCGTCGACGTGATGACGATCATCGAGCTCGCCGCGCAGAGCGAGCACGACGGCCGCCGGCTGCCGTTCGTGCGCCGCACGATCTGACACCGCGCGCCGGCCGGTCACGGCCGGCCGGCATGCGCGGCCGGCCCGGCGGATTCGATTACAGGAACATTCGGTTACAAATGCCGGGGGAACGAAAGTCAGCGTCCGACCAGTCTGACGCGTTTCTCGAAAAAGTCGATCCGACACCAATCCGTCTGGAGAATGTTGATGCAACGGTTGATTCGCGCAGCAGCGTGCTGCGTCCTGGTTTCCTCGCTTGCGGCCTGTATCGTGCAGCCGCAGCAGCCGGTTCGCCCGGCCCCTCCGCCGCGGCCGAATCCGCAGGTCGTCGCGAACGAGCGGATGCAGCAGATCCAGGGCCGGATCGACAACCTGCACCGCCGCATCGATGCGCGCGTGAACGGCGGCTACTACCCGCCGCCGTACGGCGCGCAGCTTCACCACCGCCTCGACGTGATCCGCCAGGAAGCGAACGACATGTCCGCGCAGCACAGCGGCGGCCTGTCCGGCGACGAGCAGCGCGTGCTGAACCAGGAACTCGACACGGCCGCGCGCGCGATCGGCGAGTAACGCACCGGCGCCCGCCGGCGCGGAAAAAGCGGCGGCACCGGTTGCCGCCGCTTGTCGCGAAGCGACATTCTTTTGCTCAAATTGACAAGGCCCACCTGCTCGCGTACAGTCGCCCGCACGCGTCGGGAGAGCGTGTGACCGTGCTGTTCCAGCCGGTTGCGCCGCCGAAGGGGCACACCCGCAAACTCTCAGGCAAAAGGACCGACCGCGTCGGGGAACCTCGTCCGCGCATCGCGCGGGCCACACACTCCCCGCACTCTGGAGAGCGGCAGTAGCCCGCAGCGCATAGGCTGCGCGGGCAGGCTGCCCACCGAAGGGGCGCGCGTTCGCCAGGCCTGGCCGGCAGCGCAATCTCTCAGGTATCGAGGACAGAGGGGCATGTACCGGATCGCTCGCAGGCCGTCGGCCGCGGTGGTCGGCACATGGCCGTTCTGATCCGCGCGCAAGCGCCTTGCCTGAGGCCTCGATGACTGCACTGAATCACACCCCGCTCAACGCCGCGCACCGCGCGCTCAATGCCCGCATGGTCGACTTCGGCGGCTGGGACATGCCCGTCAACTACGGCTCGCAGATCGAAGAACATGAAGCCGTGCGCACCGACGCCGGCATGTTCGACGTGTCGCACATGTGCGTCGTCGATTTCACCGGCAGCCGCGTGCGCGCGTTCTTCGAGCACGCGATCGCGAACAACGTCGGCAAGCTCAAGACGCCCGGCAAGGCACTCTACTCGTGCCTGCTCAATCCGCAGGGCGGCGTCATCGACGACCTGATCGTCTACTACTTCACCGAAGAATTCTTCCGCGTCGTCGTCAACGCCGGCACGGCCGAGAAAGACATCGCGTGGTTCAACCAGCTGAACGAGCAAGGCGGCTACGGCGTCACGATCGCGCCGCGCCGCGATTTCGCGATCATCGCCGTACAGGGCCCGAACGCCCGCGAAAAGGCCTGGGCGACCGTGCCCGCCGCGCGTGCCGCGACGAGCGAGCTGAAGCCGTTCAACGCCGCGCAGGTCGCCGGCACGCCGTTCGGCGATCTCACCGTCGCACGCACCGGCTATACCGGCGAAGACGGCTTCGAAGTGATCGTCCCGGCCGTGCACGTCGAAGCGCTGTGGAACGCGCTGCAGCAGAACGGCGTGCGCCCGTGCGGGCTCGGCGCGCGCGACACGCTGCGCCTCGAGGCCGGCATGAACCTGTACGGCCAGGACATGGACGACACCGTCTCCCCGCTCGACGCGGGCCTCGCGTGGACGGTCGACCTCGGCGCGCCGCGCGACTTCGTCGGCCGCGCCGCCCTTGAAGCAAACGGCACCCGCGCCGCGTTCGTCGGCCTGATCCTGCAGAAGGAAAACGGCAAGGCGGGCGGCGTGCTGCGCGCGCACCAGAAGGTCGTCACGCCGCACGGCGAAGGCGAGATCACGAGCGGCACGTTCTCGCCGTCGATGCAGGAATCGATCGCGTTCGCGCGCGTGCCGGCGGCCGTCCAGATCGGCGACGTGGTCCAGGTGCAAATTCGAGACAAGAATCTTCCCGCGCGCGTGGTAAAACTGCCGTTCGTGCGCAACGGCAAGGTCCTCGCTGCGTAACGGCCGGGAGGCCCGCCTCCCGGGAAGCCGGGAGATGGCGCCTGGCGCAACACCACCCGGCGCGCCCCGGCGGCGCGCCAGCAAAACGAACAAACCCTTTTATCAGGAGCATCCGATGAGCAACGTCCCGGCCGATCTGAAGTACACCGACGAACACGAGTGGATCCGCACTGAAGCCGACGGCACGCTGACGGTCGGCATCACCGATCACGCGCAGAACACGCTCGGCGACATCGTTTTCCTCGAACTGCCGGCCGTCGGCAAGCAGGTGAAGGCGGGCGACGCGATCGGCGTCGTCGAATCGGTGAAAGCCGCGTCGGACATCTATTCGCCGGTGTCGGGCGAGGTGGTCGCGATCAACGCGGACGCCGTCGACACGCCGGAAGAAGTGAACAGCGACGCGTACGACACGTGGCTGTTCAAGATCAAGCTCGCCGACGGCGCATCGACCGACGGCCTGCTCGACGCCGCCGCCTACAGCAAGCTGATCGACTAATTCCCTTACCCGAACCGCGCGACGCCGGCCGCCGGCCGGCCCGCGCGGGACCAGAGTCACGCCATGAAGCTCGAACACCCGGACCGCCTGATGAACCGCACGCCCCTCTCGCTCGCCGCGCTCGAAACGCACGACGCGTTCGCCGAACGCCACATCGGCCCCGACGCCGCCAGCCAGCAGGCCATGCTCGACACGCTCGGCTTCGCGTCGCGCGCCGCCCTGATCGACGCCGTGATCCCGGCCTCGATCCGCCGCGCCGAAACGCTGCCGCTCGGCCCGTTCGCGCAGCCGAAGAGCGAGGCCGAAGCCCTCGCCGCGCTGCGGGTTCTCGCGGACAAGAACCAGGTGTTCCGCTCGTATATCGGTCAGGGTTACCACGACACGCACACGCCGGCCGTGATCCTGCGCAACGTGCTCGAAAACCCGGCGTGGTACACGGCCTACACGCCGTACCAGCCCGAAATTTCCCAGGGCCGCCTCGAGGCGCTCCTGAACTTCCAGCAGATGGTCGCCGACCTGACGGGCCTCGCGATCTCGAACGCGTCGCTGCTCGATGAAGCCACCGCCGCCGCCGAAGCGATGACGCTGCTGCAACGCACCGGCAAGCCGGCATCGAACGTGTTCTACGTCGCCGACGACGTGCTGCCGCAAACGCTCGAAGTGATCCGCACGCGCGCGCTGCCGGTCGGCATCGAGGTCAAGACGGGCCCGGCCGCCGACGCGGCGCAGGCGAATGCGTTCGGCGTGCTGCTGCAATACCCGGGCGTGAACGGCGACGTGCGCGACTACCGCGCGCTCACCGAAGCGATCCACGCGGCCGGCGGCCACGTGGTCGTCGCGGCCGACCTGCTCGCGCTGACCGTGCTGACGCCGCCCGGCGACTGGGGCGCGGACGTCGCGATCGGCAACACGCAGCGCTTCGGCGTGCCGATGGGCTTCGGCGGCCCGCACGCCGCGTATCTCGCGGTGCGTGACGAATTCAAGCGCCAGATGCCCGGCCGCCTCGTCGGCGTGACGGTCGACGCGCAGGGCAAGCCCGCGCTGCGCCTCGCGCTGCAGACGCGCGAACAGCACATCCGCCGCGAGAAGGCGACGTCGAACGTGTGTACCGCGCAGGCGCTGCTCGCGATCATGGCCAGCATGTACGCGGTCTACCACGGCCCGCACGGCCTGAAGACGATCGCGCTGCGCGTGAACCGCATCGCGGCCCTCTTCGCCGCCGGCGTGAAGCAGCTCGGCTTCGCGACCGTCAACGACACGTTCTTCGACACGCTGACGATCGATACCGGCGCGCGCACCGCGCAGGTCCACGAACTCGCGAAGGCCAAGCGCATCAACCTGCGCCGCGTGAGCGACACGCAAGTCGGCGTGTCGGTCGACGAAACGACGACGCGCGACGACCTCGCCGATCTCCTCGCCGTGTTCGCGCAGGCCGCGGGCGGCACCGCCCCGGCCGTCGATGCCCTCGACGCGGGCCTTGCCGGCGTTGCCGCGCTGCCGGCCGGCCTCGAGCGCACGAGCGCGTACCTGACGCACCACGTGTTCAACCGCCACCATTCCGAAACCGAAATGCTGCGCTACCTGCGCAGCCTGTCGGACAAGGATCTCGCGCTCGACCGCTCGATGATCCCGCTCGGCTCGTGCACGATGAAGCTGAACGCGACGTCGGAAATGCTGCCGGTCACGTGGCCCGAATTCGGCGACATCCATCCGTTCGCGCCGGCCGAGCAGACCGTCGGCTACCGCGAGATGATCGACCAGCTCGAGCAGATGCTCGTCGCGGCCACCGGCTACGCGGCCGTGTCGCTGCAGCCGAACGCCGGCTCGCAGGGCGAGTACGCGGGCCTGCTGATCATCCACGCTTACCACGCATCGCGCGGCGAAGCGCACCGCGACGTGTGCCTGATCCCGGCGTCCGCGCACGGCACGAACCCGGCGTCCGCGCACATGGCCGGCATGAAGGTCGTGGTCGTCGCCTGCGACGCGCAGGGCAACGTCGACATCGCCGATCTCAAGGCCAAGGCAGACGAGCACGCGAAGGACCTCGCGGCGATCATGATCACGTATCCGTCGACGCACGGCGTGTTCGAGCAGAACGTCCGCGAGATCTGCGAGATCGTGCATGCGCACGGCGGCCAGGTGTACGTCGACGGCGCGAACATGAACGCGATGGTCGGCCTGACCGCGCCGGGCCAGTTCGGCGGCGACGTGTCGCACCTGAACCTGCACAAGACCTTCTGCATCCCGCACGGCGGCGGCGGCCCGGGCGTCGGCCCGGTCGCGGTCGGCGCGCACCTCGCGAAGTTCCTGCCGAACCAGCGTTCGACCGGCTACTCGCGCGACGAAAACGGCATCGGCGCGGTGTCGGCCGCGCCGTACGGCTCGGCGTCGATCCTGCCGATCTCGTGGATGTACATCGCGATGATGGGCGCGAAGAACCTGACCGCCGCGACGGAAACCGCGATCCTCAACGCGAACTACATCGCGAAGCGCCTCGCGCCGCACTACCCGGTGCTGTATTCGGGCCCGGGCGGGCTGGTCGCGCACGAGTGCATTCTCGACCTGCGCCCGATCAAGGAATCGAGCGGCATCACCGTCGACGACGTCGCGAAGCGCCTGATGGATTACGGCTTCCACGCGCCGACGATGAGCTTCCCGGTGCCGGGCACGCTGATGGTCGAGCCGACCGAATCGGAATCGCAGGAAGAACTCGACCGCTTCATCGCCGCGATGATCGCGATCCGCGAGGAAATCCGTGCGGTCGAGGAAGGCCGCGCCGACCGCGAGGACAACCCGCTGCGTCACGCCCCGCACACGGCGGCCGTCGTCACCGCGAACGAATGGCCGCACGCGTACTCGCGCGAGCAGGCCGCGTACCCGGTCGCGTCGCTCGGCACGAACAAGTACTGGCCGCCGGTCGGCCGCGCGGACAACGTCTACGGCGACCGCAACCTGTTCTGCTCGTGCGTGCCGATGTCGGAATACGCATAACGCACACGAGGCCAGGAGCCGTCCGATGGTGCCCGCACCGCACGCAACCCGGGGTTGCGTGCGGTTTTTTTGTTCGCCGCTCGAACCCGTGCACGTTCGTGCGCCAATCCGGCTAACATCACACGCGATCCAGCCAATGAAGGAGTTCCGCATGGTGCGTCCGATGTTTCCGGGCCATGGTGCACTGCAAGGGCGGCCGCGCGCGCGCCGCTTCGTGCCGATGTTCGTCGCGTCGCTGTCGTTGGTCGCTGCCGGCCTCGGCGCGTGCGGCAGCGCGCGCGCGGCGATGAATTTCTGCGCGGCGCCGGCCCTGCAGGCGAGCGAAACGACGCAGGCCGAGCCGGGCGTCCAGGCGCTGATCCGCAGCGTCGACGCACGCATCGGCGAGCAGCCGAAGGCGATGGCGCGCGTGCACACCGAGGGCACGCTGCCGCACGAAGGCATCTACGACCAGAGCGCCGCCGCGCTGAAGGATCTCGACCTGATGCGCGATGCCGCGCTCGCGTGGCGCGTGACGAACGCGCCGCGCTACCTGCAGCTCGTCGACCGCTTCCTGTCCGCGTGGGTCGGCACCTACCAGCCGAGCTTCAACCCGATCGACGAGACGCGTTTCGACAGCCTGATCGTCGCGTACGACATGACCGCAAGCGCGCTGCCGGTGAAGACCCGCAACGCGACCGCGGCGTTCATCGCGAAGCTCGGCGCCGGTTATGTCGCGCAGATCGACGCGCAGAAGCGCCCGCTCACCGGCACCTGGCGCAACAACTGGCAGAGCCACCGGATCAAGCTGATCGCGCTGTCCGCGTTCACGCTCGGCGACCGCAGGATGATGAACGCCGCGCAGCGGCTGTTCGTCGAGCATCTGGCCGACAACATCGGCCCGGACGGCAAGACGTGGGACTTCGAGGAGCGCGATGCGCTGCACTACGCGGTCTACGACCTGCAGCCGCTGGTGACGGCCGCGCTCGCCGCGCGCCGCTTCAACCGCAACTGGCTGCGCGAGCGCGGTACGAACGGCGCGACCCTCGAGGCCGCGCTCGACTGGCTCGTGCCGTACGCGCTCGGCGAGAAAACGCACGAGGAATTCGTGAATTCGCCGGTGCCGTTCGACGCGAAGCGCCGCGAAGCCGGCCTGCCGGGCTACACGGGGCAGTGGGACCCGAAAAACGCCACCGAACTCTTTCATCTGGCCGCGCGGCTCGACGGGCGCTATGCCCGCGTCGCGCAGCAACTTTCCCCAACGCCGCCCGCATGGCTCGCCGCGTGCCTGCCATTGCAGGCGCGCTAGCACTACTCTTAAAGCAAGGCAGGAATCGAAATGGCAGTCAGCGTCTTTGACCTCTTCAAGATCGGTATCGGTCCGTCCAGTTCGCATACGGTCGGGCCGATGCGCGCGGCGCTGATGTTCGTCCAGGGCCTCGAGCGCGACGGGATGCTCGACGCGACCGCCCACGTGAAGGTCGAGCTGTACGGCTCGCTCGGCGCCACCGGCAAGGGCCACGGCACCGACCGCGGCGTGATGCTCGGCCTGCTCGGCGACGCGCCCGACACCGTCGATCCCGACACGATCGACGCGCGGCTGGAAGACGTCCGCCAGTCGAAGAAGCTCGCGCTGCTCGGCACGCACCCGGTGCCGTTCGTGCTGAAGGAGAACATCGCGTTCTACCGCCAGGCGCTGCCCGAGCATCCGAACGGGATGAAGCTGCGCGCGAGCGACGCGAACGGCGCGGTGCTGGTCGAGCGCACCTACCTGTCGGTCGGCGGCGGCTTCGTCGTGACGGCCGGCGCGCCGAACACGAAGGTGCTGAGCGCGGCCGAGCAGATGACGCACCCGTTCCGCACCGGCGCCGAGCTGCTCGCGCTGACCGAGTCGACCGGCAAGTCGATCGCGCAGCTGATGTGGGAAAACGAGCGCGCGTGGCACACCGAGGAAGAGACGCGCGACGGCCTGCTGAAGATCTGGGCGGTGATGCAGTCGTGCGTGTCGCGCGGCTGCGGAATCGGCAACCCGGATGCCGACGGCAACCTGCCCGGCCCGTTCCAGGTCAAGCGCCGCGCGCCGCAGCTGTACCGCACGCTGACGGGCAGCCCGGAGCGTGCGCTGCAGGATCCGCTATCGATGATCGACTGGATCAACCTGTACGCGATCGCGGTCAACGAGGAAAACGCGGCCGGCGGGCGCGTCGTGACCGCGCCGACCAACGGCGCGGCCGGCATCATCCCCGCCGTGCTGCACTACTACACGCGCTTCACGCCGGGCGCGAACGAGCAGGGCGTGATCGACTTCCTGCTCACCGCCGCCGCGATCGGCATTCTCTACAAGCTGAATGCGTCGATCTCCGGCGCGGAAGTCGGCTGCCAGGGCGAAGTGGGCGTCGCGTGCTCGATGGCCGCGGGCGCGCTCGCGGCCGTGCTCGGCGGCACGCCGCAGCAGGTCGAGAACGCGGCCGAGATCGGGATGGAGCACAACCTCGGCCTCACCTGCGACCCGGTCGGCGGGATGGTGCAGATTCCCTGCATCGAGCGCAACGCGATGGCGTCGGTGAAGGCGGTCAACGCGGCGCGCATGGCGTTGCGCGGCGACGGCTCGCACTACGTGTCGCTCGATTCGGTGATCAAGACGATGCGCGAGACCGGCGCCGACATGAAGACGAAGTACAAGGAAACGTCGCGCGGCGGGCTCGCGGTGAACATCGTCGAGTGCTGATGCCGGTTCGGCGGTCATGCGGGGCGGATCGATGTCCCGCCTGACCGCCGGGCTCGATGCCCGACATCAATCGTTCAGCCAGTTCTCCAGCCGCAATCCCGGATAGCTGACGAAATCCCGCTCGTTATTGGTCACGAGCGCAACGTCGAGCGACACCGCGTGCGCGGCGATCAGCTTGTCGAGATGATCCCTCTTCCGCTCGCGGGTTGCGTCGCGGACCGGACCGTACGCTTGCGCCGCCGCGACGTCGAACGGAGCAACGGGGATATCGTCGATCAGCGCGGCGAGATGGCGACGCTCCCGCGCAGGATTCGCACATGCGGCGACGCCGTACTCGAGCTCGGCATACGTGATCGCCGACATCACCACATCCCCCGTGTAGCACTGCGCAAATCGTTTCGCGACTTGCTCGGGCTGGTTCTTCACCAGATAGATGCACATGTTGGTGTCGAGCATGTAGCGCGGCATTACAGTTCCTCGCGATCGGCCTGCTCCTGGTCGCCGCGCCCTTCGGCCATGAAATCCGGCCCGAATTTCGCGAACTTCTCGAGTACGCGGGTCAACGGCCGCCGCATCGGTCGAATACGGATTTCGTCACCGATACGCTCGATTTCCAGTTCGATATCGTTACGCTCATAGGCGAGGTCGGCAGGAATTCGCACGGCCTGCGAGTTGCCGTTCCGAAATACTTTCGTCGTGTGCATGTCGATCTCCGCACGGATGTACATGGGATGTACATTATCCGATGCGGTCTGCGATGTAAATCCATGTGTGTACATAACATGCGTTCCCGTGAAATCCTTCATCCGCTGCTCGACGCCGACTTGCGGATATCGGGCATCACGGCCACTGCCGTCGCGCATGCAGCACGCGGAGGATCTCGACGATCCCCTCAGCCGGTCTGATGCGATACACGAGCACGTAGTTCGGCGCGACCACCAGTTCGCGCGTGCCGGCCACTCGCCCTTGCCGATACAGCTCTGCACGGGCCGGCAACGTGGCGGCCCTTTGTTCCAGCAGTTCGTCGAGTTCGATTGCGGCCTGCGGGTCGTCCTCGCCGATGTAGTCCATGATCGCGGCGCGATCCTCGTACGCCTTCGGATTCCAGTGCAGCGCGAGGGTCAAGAAGCATCCCCTCGCCTGCCCGCGAGCCGTTCACGCAGCGCCGCACGGCGCGACGCGAAGTCGGCGCTCACCTCCGCGTCGGGAATCGACGCGCGCGGATCGTCCAGCGCCTGCTGCACCTGCTCGCGAAACCAGCGATCGTGGGCCGCTGCCTCGTGTGCCGCCTTCAGCGCAGCTGCGCGATCGGGCCGGGTCGCGCGGCAGGCCGCATCCGGGTCGAACGTGGACGCGTCCACATCGAACCGGCTGATGCCGATGTCGCGCAGAAAGCCGACCAGCGTTTCAAAGCGGCGAAACACCCGCACGTCGCCGCGTTTCGCCGACAGGAAACGTTCGTGCGCACCGCAACGGGCGGAAAGTGCCCAACCGTTGCCGCACCCCACCACGCGGGCCGCGCTTACGGCGCCGGCTTTGACAAGCTCCGTCAGCATCTTTTGATCGATCGTTTCGGTTGTCATGGCGATCCTCGATCCCTTTATCCATCCGTTCGTTGAAATTTTACTATTGCCTGGCTGCCCATTTTATTGTTAATCGGCGCCCACTTTCAGCGGACAAACAGGCATTGGGTCCAGCTTCGCATCCATGGCAATCACTTTTCACCTTCGCGCACGCCGACACAAGCCGGCCGTTCGGCCACCCGAAGCCACGACGCGCGCCGCGAACCGCCCCGCGTTCCGACACTTTTCTCCGGCCGGCGTACCGGCGCCCCGCCGACAGGCGTAAGCTGTACGTCCCGCTACCCAGGGAGACGGCAGCCCATGTCGCATTCCAAGGATCTCGAGCAGCCCGCCACCACCGGCGCGCGACTGCTCGTCGATGCGTTGCTCGCCAATCACGTCGAACGCGTGTTCTGCGTGCCCGGCGAGAGTTTCCTCGCCGTACTCGATGCGCTGGCGGACGACACCGCGCGCATCCAGACGGTCGTCTGCCGCCACGAGGCGGCCGCCGCGAACATGGCCGAGGCGGTCGGCAAGCTGACCGGCCGCCCCGGCATCGCGTTCGTCACGCGCGGGCCCGGCGCGACCCATGCGTCGATCGGCGTACACACCGCGTTCCAGGATTCGACGCCGATGATCCTGTTCGTCGGCCAGTGCGCGCGCGAGCACCTCGACCGCGAAGCCTTCCAGGAAATCGACTACCGGCGGATGTTCGGCCAGATGGCGAAATGGGTCGCGCAGATCGACGATCCGCGCCGCATTCCCGAGTACCTGAGCCATGCGTTCCACGTCGCGACCGCCGGCCGGCCCGGCCCGGTCGTGCTCGCGCTGCCGGAGGACGTGCTGTCCGAAGCCTGCGCGCCGCAGCCCGTCGTGCCGGCCGCGAAACGCGTCGCGGCCGCGCCGTCGGCCGCGCAGCTCGACGAGCTGCGCGAGCGGCTCGCGCGCGCCGAACGTCCGTTCGCGATCGTCGGCGGCAGCGGCTGGACGCCCGACGCGTGCGCGAACCTGCGCACCTTCGTCGAGCGCTGGCAGTTGCCGGTGGCCTGCGCGTTCCGCTACCAGGACACGATCGACAACGCGCACCCGAACTATGCGGGCGATGTCGGGCTCGGGATCAACCCCGCGCTCGCGAAGCGCATCCGCGACGCCGACCTGCTGCTCGTGATCGGGCCGCGCCTCGGCGAAGCGACGACCGGCGGCTACACGCTGCTCGACATCCCGAAGACACGCCAGACGCTCGTTCACGTGCACCAGGGCGCGGACGAGCTCGGCCGCGTGTATGCGGCCGACCTGCCGATCGTGTCCGGGATGCCCGAGATCGCCGCGCCGCTCGCCGCGCTCGAGCCGCCCGAGCACCCCGCGTGGGCCGGCAGCGCCGCCGACGCGCATCGCGCGTATCGCGAATGGCATGCGCCGCTGCCGATGCCCGGCGACGTCCAGCTCGGCGACGTGATGGTGCAGTTGCGCGAGCGCCTGCCGCACGACGCAATCCTCACCAACGGCGCGGGCAACTATGCGATCTGGCTGCATCGCCACTTCGCGTACCGGCACTTCCGCTCGCAGCTCGCGCCGACGAGCGGCGCGATGGGCTACGGGCTGCCGGCCGCGCTCGCCGCGAAGTCGCTGTACCCGTCGCGCGCCGTCGTCGCGCTCGCGGGAGACGGCTGCTTCATGATGGCCGGCAACGAGTTCGCGACCGCGATGCAGTACGGGCTGAACATCGTGGCAATCGTCGTCAACAACGGGCATTTCGGCACGATCCGCATGCATCAGGAGCGCAACTACCCGGGCCGCGTGCACGGCACGGGGCTCACGAATCCCGATTTCGCCGCGTATGCGCGCGCATTCGGCGCACATGGCGAGACCGTCGAGCGCACCGCCGATTTCGCGCCCGCGCTCGAACGCGCGCTGACCTGCGGGCTGCCCGCGCTGATCGAGATCCGCATCCCGCAGGACGCCAGCACGCCGGCCGCGACCCTCGAGCAGATCCGCGAACAGGGCCGCCGCGCGCGCGGCGGATGACGGTGAGCACGCACGCCGCGCCGCCTGCCGGCGCGCTGTCGCACGACGACGCGCTCGCGCTCCCCGGCACGCTGCTCGCACCGGACGGCACGCTCGTCGCGCCCTACGACCTCGAGCACGGCGACGCGCGTGCCGCCGGCCACGTCGCGGCCGCGCCCGCGCGCGGCCTGCTGCACGCGGCGCACCGGCCGTTCCGGCTCGACTATGGCCGCGCACGGCAGGTGCACGTGATCAACGGGATGGGGGTCACGCTCGGCGATTCGGTGATCGGGCTCACCGCCCTCGCCGCGCTGCGCGCAGCGCACCCGGGCCTGGGCTTCACGCTGTACCGGCCTGCCCGCGCGCCGCGCTACGTCGATGCGCTGTACGCGCTCGCGGCCGACATCGTCGCGCCGTCGCGCGCGCTGCCGTACCCCGCCGACGCGCTGCCGGCGGACGCGCCGTGCATCGACGTCGGCAATCACCTGTACTGGCCCGCGTTCGCGCGGTTGCCGATGATCGATTTCTTCCTCGACGCGCTCGGCGTGGAGCCTGCCTCGGTGCCGGCGTCGGCCAGGCGCAACCGCTGGCTCGCGCGGCTGCCGTTGCCCGCGTTGCCCGCGCAGTGGCAGCGTCCGTACGTGCTGTTCTGTCCGAACGCGAGCACCGCGTTGCGCAGCGTGCCGCCTGCCCTCCGGGCAACGTTCGTCGAACAGCTGGCCCGGCGCTACGGCTTGCCGGTGGCCGGGTTCGGGCCGGTCGCGCATCCCGCGTATGTCGACGTGAGCGCCGATGCGGCAGGCGATACGGCCCGGTTCATCGCATGGGTCAAGGGCGCCAGCCTGCTGTTCGCGCCCGACACGGCCGCGCTGCACCTCGCCGACGGTTTCGACGTGCCGACGCTCGCGTGCTTCACGACGATCGGGCCGGCGCTGCGCGTGCGCGACTATCCGCATTGCGTGCCGGTCGCGCTCGACGTGCCGGCCGAATTGCGCGGGCTGCATCGCAGCGAGCGGCCGGCCGATCTCGCGGCGGTCGAGGCCGCTTACCGGGCGATCGACTGGGACACGCTGGCCTGGCCCGCGCCGCGCAAAGCCGCGGAGATCGCCGCGCAGGAAAACCGGACTGCGTGGCCGAAAGCGCAATAGCGTGCCCGCGCCGCCTGAGCCTGAGCCTGAGCCTGAGCCTGAGCCTGAGCCGCCGGAGCCGGAGTCCGAGTCCGAGTCCGAGTCCGAGTCCGAGCCTGAGCCTGAGCCAGGCTCACCCCGACTGCCGCCCCGCGCTCACCCCGCCACCATCACCGCGCGATCGCGCAGCGTCTCCGACGGCCGCTTGCCGAACAGCCGCCGGTAATCGGTCGCGAACTGGCTGAGATGCCAGAAGCCCCACGCCTCCGCAACGTCCTGCACCGAACCGGCCGCGCGGCCGCACAGGTCGCGCCGCGCACCGTTCAGCCGCAGCGTGCGCAGGTAGGTGGCGGGCGCCATGCCGAGCACGTCCTGGAAGCAGTACTGCAGCGTGCGCCGGCTCACGTGCAACTGCTCGCACAGTTCGGGCACGCCGACCGGGCGCGTGCGGTGCGCGAGCACGTAGTCACGCGCCTGTTCGACGATCCAGCGGCGCATCGACGGCGCGCGGCCGGCATCGTCGTCGGCCGGTTGCGCGCACACGTCGAACAGCGCGGCCAGCACCTCGGCCTGCAGGTCGTCGCGCTGCGCATCGGCCAGCGGGCCGGCCATCGCCACCGCCCCGTCGAGCCGGCGGCCGAGCAGCGCGCACAGGCGCGCGAGCCGCGCATCGCCGACCTGCATCACGCGCTGCGTGAACAGCCCCTCGTCGAGTGCGCGGTGTTCGACCTCCTCCGCATAACGGCGCAGCACGTCGCCGCGCACGACGATCCCGTAGATCGAGAACTGCGCGGGCGTCACCAGTTCGAATTCGACGTTGCCGGGCCGGAACGCGAGCGCGCCGGGCCCGATGCGGCACGCATCGACGCGCGCGGTGCCGTCGCTCACGAGCGGGATGCCGAACCAGTACGCATCGCCGCGCACCTCGCATGCCTGGCGCAGCAGGTGGCTCGTCGATTCCCGAAACAGTTTCATCGTGTCGAGCGGCAGCTCGGTCAGCGTGCCGACGAAACGGCCGGCCGCGAGCTGGTCGTAGGTCTGCCGCCAGCCGATCAGGTTGCGCGCCTGCTCGTCGGCGTCGTGCGCGACGCTGACGACCGCCTGCCCGGCCAGCGCATCGTCGCCCTGCGCGTTGCGCCGCGTGTCTTCGGCCGTCGGTTCTTCGCTATACGCCACGTGTTGGTCCATCGTGTCCTCCCTCACCTGCCCGGAACCGCGTCTGTCACGCAAGTCCCGTGCCGAACCGCGCGGTTCGGCGCACGGCCCGTCATTCCACGTTGCCCGGCCGTTGCGCGCCATCCGGGCGCACCCGAAGGCGGCGTGGCGCGCACGCCGCCGGTGCGATCCGCGCGACGACCGCGCATCTCGACCGCCGCCGGCCACCGAATCCCGGCTACCCGGCCGGCTTCAGCCGGACGACCCGCGTGCCGCAATTGCCATACGCCTGCGCGACCGCCAGCTCGACGATCGCGCTTCCGGCCGGCCAGGGCGCCGCGTCGGCTTCGGGCAAATCGGCGCGCAGCGTCGCGCGACCGTTGATCCGGTAGCGGATGCCGCGCACGAAGTCGACGAACAGCAACCCGACGCCGCTGCCGTCGCATGCCGCCGCATCGATCCGGCCCCCGGCGCCGGGGGCGGCAGGCAACGCGAACCGCAGCGTCTTCGTGTCGATCACGCGGACGACCGGCAGCAGATCGCCGTTCGCATCGCGCATGCCCGGCACGATGTCGCAGCTCACGGATGTGCGCGAGCCGCCTGTGGTGGCGACGAACATGAACGGCTGAGATTCGACGAACTGCCGCACGCCGATGCTCACGCGTGTCGTCACCACGTCGCTCATCCGCTCGGCTTCGTCGGCCACGCCGAAGCGGTGCTGCGCGTCGAGTTCGCCCGCATGGAACACGGGGTGACGCGGAAAGGATCGGGGCAGTTCTGCCATGCTGGTTTTCGTTACACGCATCGGCGCGCCGTGCCGCAGCGACGACACGACGGCCGGTATCGTTTCCGGCGCCGGCCGCGACGATGCCCGGCCGACGCCGGGGGTCGGATGTCGAAGTCGAAAATGGCGAAGTGCCGGGTGGCCGGGTGGCCGGGTGGCCGGGTGGCCGGATAGGCCGACGGTCACCAGCCGATAGCCGGTAGCCGCCGCATCGCACCCGCATGTGCAACGCTCGACGGACGGGCAAACGTCACCCGACCATCGAACGTCGAACGCAGCCAGTGCGCCACGCGCCCCACCAACGAACCCCGGCGATCGTCCCGGCCGGCGCTACCCTGCCGGCCGATCCCGGCGCTCCGCCACTGCGTCGACGCCCCGGGTCAGAAGAACCCGAGCGCCTCGGCCTGGTAGCTGACCAGCAGGCACTTCGTCTGCTGATAGTTCGACAGCGCCATCTTGTGCGTCTCGCGGCCGATCCCCGACTGCTTGTAGCCGCCGAACGCCGCGTGCGCGGGGTACAGGTGGTAGCAGTTGGTCCACACGCGGCCGGCCTCGACCTCGCGGCCCATCCGGTACGCACGCGTGCCGTTGCGCGTCCACACGCCCGCGCCGAGCCCGTAGAACGTGTCGTTCGCGAGTTCGATCGCTTCCTGCTCGTCCTTGAACGTCATCACCGACGCGACCGGCCCGAAGATCTCTTCCTGGAACACGCGCATCTTGTTGTTGCCGAGCAGCATCGTCGGCTTCACGTAGTAGCCCGTGTCGAGGCCGGCGGCCGGCGCCGTGCGTTCGCCGCCCGTCAGGCATTGCGCGCCTTCGCCGCGGCCGATGTCGATGTACGACAGAATCTTGTCGAGCTGCTGCTGCGACGCCTGCGCGCCGATCATCGTCTGCAGGTCGAGCGGGTGGCCGGCCTTGATGCGCTCGACGCGCGCGACCGCCTTCTCGATGAACTTCTCGTAGATCGATTCCTGGATCAGGATCCGCGACGGGCACGTGCACACCTCGCCCTGGTTCAGCGCGAACATCGCGAGCCCTTCGAGTGCCTTGTCGAGGAACGCGTCGTCCTGGTCGAGCACGTCGGCGAAGAAGATGTTCGGGCTCTTGCCGCCCAGTTCGACCGTCGACGGGATCAGGCTGTCGGCCGCCGCGCGCAGGATGTGCTTGCCGACCGGCGTCGAGCCCGTGAACGCGATCTTCGCGATCCGCTTGCTGGTCGCGAGCGCTTCGCCCGCTTCCTTGCCGAAGCCGTTCACGATGTTGATCGTGCCGGCCGGGAACAGGTCGCCGATCAGCTCCATCAGCACGAGCACCGACGCAGGCGTCTGCTCGGCCGGCTTCATCACGACGCAGCAGCCGGCCGCGAGCGCCGGCGCGAGCTTCCATGCGGCCATCAGCAGCGGGAAGTTCCACGGGATGATCTGGCCGACGACGCCGAGCGGCTCGTGGAAGTGGTATGCGACGGTGTTGTCGTCGATCTCGGAGATGCCGCCTTCCTGCGCGCGGATGCAGCCCGCGAAGTAGCGGAAGTGGTCGATCGCGAGCGGCAGGTCGGCCGCCATCGTCTCGCGCAGCGGCTTGCCGTTGTCGATCGTCTCGGCCACGGCCAGCAGCTTCAGGTTCTTTTCCATCCGGTCGGCGGCGGCGAGCAGCAGGTTCGCGCGCTCGGCCACGGACGTCTTGCCCCACTTGCGGCGCGCGGCATGCGCGGCGTCGAGCGCCAGCTCGATGTCGTCGGCGCCCGAGCGCGGAATGCGGCAGAACGGCTGGCCGTTGATCGGCGACACGTTCTCGAAATACTCGCCTTTCACCGGCGGAACCCACTTGCCGCCGATGTAGTTGTCGTATTGCTGACGGTACGGGTATTCGACGTCGAGGCCCAGTTGCTTCAGGTCAAACGGGTTCATACATGTCTCCTGTTCATCGTGCTTGTGTGCGTACAGCGCCGGTTGGATCGCGCTGCATCCGTTTACGCAACATGCGTGCCAAACCGGACGGAAGCACGGCGACCACGGCCGGCCCGCGTGCGCACCGTGCCGTGTTCACCCACGCAGCACGGCGGGTGTACCCATTCTGAACAGCGCGATTGCGCAGCAGCCGGGCCGGTGTGCGAAATTTCCACAGTGCGCGGGCGCGCGTGCAGGCGGACGCCGGCCGCGACGCGTGGCATGTCGCTTGCGTGCGCATCGTGCATTCCCACGCAACGGCGAGTGCGCCGACCGACACCATGAGCGACCGCGGCCCCCTGACCGACGACGCCATCGCGTTCATCCGCGAGCAGGCGTTCCTGATCGTCGCGACCGCCGACGAAGGCGGCAACAGCGACTGCTCGTACCGCGGCCGCCAGCCGCGCGCCGACGGCTCGTTCGAGCCGCTCGTCGACATCCCCGACCGCCGCACGCTCGTGCTGCCCGACTTCGCGGGCAACAACCTGTTCAACACGATCGGCAACCTGCTCGTGAATCCGGCCGTCGCGCTGCTGTTCGTCGATTTCGTGCGCCAGACGACCTGGCTCGTGCAGGGCCGCGCGACGATCGACGAGGATGCGCAAGGCCGCGCCCACCTGTGGCCGGACGCGCGGCGCTATGTGGTGGTGGAAGTGGAACGGGCGCAGGCGCGCGCGGATGCGGCGCTGCCGCCGCTGGTGCTGGCGTGATTCACGGGATGCACTGAACGGATCGTCGGCTTGCGATGCAAACGACGATGAAACGACGCGGCGCTCCGGCTGCCGTGGCCGAAGCGCCCGTGCATGGCGATACGCCGCTCAACGCCCGTGCGTTTCCGTGCAGGCCGCATCGATCCGGTTGCGCACCGGCACGTCGGCATGGGCGTGCCCGTCGGTGCCGTCGCCCGCTTCCGCAGCCACCCGCCGCCCGCCGAGAAACACGAACACCACCACCGCACACAACACGGTGACGACCGCCAGCCCGATCAGCAACCGGTCGAATGCATGCGCGTAACTCGCGAGCAGCGCCGCCTGGCCGACACCCGGCAATGCAGCCGCCGCGCCCGCGAGATCGCCGGTCGCGAGCCGCGCGGCCGCACGCAGCGTCGCATCGGGCGTGCCGGCGGCGCCCGCCGCCTGTCGCAGCCCCGTCTGCGCGAGTGCGGCCAGTACCGCGCCGACGATCGCGAGCGCGATCCCTTCGCCGGCCACGCGCGTCGTGCTGAAGATGCCCGTCGCCATCCCCGCGCGCTCCTTCGGCACGACGCTCACCGACAGCCCGTCCATCAGCCCCCACGGCATGCCGGCCCCGACGCCGATCGCGAGCATCGGCGCGATCGCCGCCGGCCCCGCGCCGCCGCGCAGCGCGACGTCCAGCCACACCAGCCCGGCCGCCGCGATCAGCAGCCCGAGCCCCGAGATCACGCCGGCCGACAGCCAGCGCGTGAGCGTCGCCGCGACCAGCGGCACGACCAGCATCGGCGCGGAAATCGCGAGCATCAGCCAGCCGGCGTCGATCTCGCTGAAGCCGTCGATGCCGATGAAGCGCAGCGGCAGCACGACGAGCAGCACGATGTAGCAGCAGCAGGTCGACACCGGCAGCACCTGCACGCCGACGAAGCGCGCGATCCGGAACAGCGACAGGTCGAGCATCGGCCGCGCGACCCGCGTCTCGATCGCCACGAACGCGCAGGCGCCGAGCGCCGCGCCGGCCAGCAGCGCGATCACGAGCGCGTTCGACCATCCGCGTGCGGGGGCCTCGATCACGCCGAACGTGAACAGCGTCAGCGCGGCGGTGAACGCGGCCGTGCCGGGCCAGTCGAGCCCCGTCGCGTGCGGGTCGCGCGACTCGTGCATGCGCGGCAGCCCGAAGCCGAGCGACAGCCCGCCGGCCACCGCGCTCGTCACGAAGATCGTGCGCCAGCCGCCGTGCCCGATCAGCGCACCGGCCAGCACGGGCCCGAACGCGAGCCCGATGCCGAAGGTCGTGCCGAGCAGGCTGAATGCGCGCGTGCGCGCCGCGCCGTCGAACTCCTGCGCAAGCGCGGCCGTGCCGCCCGCGAGCGCCGCGGCCGCCGCGAGCCCCTGCGCGGCGCGCAGCAGGTCGACCGCGAGCATCGACGGCGCGAACGCGAGCGCGACCGACATCAGCGTGAAACCGCCGACGCCGATCGCGAACACGCGCTTGCGGCCGAACTGGTCGGCCAGCGCGCCCGCCGCCATCAGGCAGCTGCCGAACGCGAGCATGAACGCGTTGGTGATCCAGTTCATCGCGACCGTGCCGCCGTGCAGGTCGCGGCCGATCGCGGGCGTCGCGACCGCGCCGCCCGAAAACGACAACGGCAGCGCGACGGCGGCCATGCAGACGGCGGCCAGCACCCACGCGCGCCGGCGTGCCGACTGCGTCGATGCGGCTGAAAAAGGCTGATCCATCATCGCTCCTCTAAAGGCCGGCGCGGATGCGCCGTCAGAGCGACAGAAGATAAATCCGATTCAATCGAAGAAAAACCACGCGAAGTTCCGCATATACCGGACTAGAATTCCGCAATTCACTTCACCGCGCGCGTCGTCGAGCGCGCTTCGATTCGATGGAAAACCTGTCCGGCATCGTCGCGTTCGTCCGCACCGCCGAAGCGCTGAGCTTCGTCGCGGCCGGCCGCGCGCTCGGCATCTCGGCGTCGGCGGTCGGCAAGACGATCGCGAAACTCGAACAGTCGCTGGGCGTGCGCCTGTTCAACCGCACGACCCGCCGCGTCACCCTCACCGAAGAGGGGCGCCACTTCTACGAACGTTGCCAGCGGATCCTCGAGGATTTCCGCGACGCGGAAGCGACCGTGACGGCGTCGGCGCAGCGCCCGCGCGGCAGGCTGCGCGTGAGCCTGCCGGTGATCGGCTACCGGTTCCTGCTGCCGGTGCTGCCCGAATTCCGGCAGCGCTACCCGGACGTCGAGCTCGATCTCGATTTCAACGACCGGATGGTGGATGTCGTCGAAGGCGGCTTCGACGCGGCGATCCGCAGCGGCCCGCTGTCCGATTCGAGCCTGATGTCACGGCGGCTCGGCCCGTTTGCGTTCGTGCTGTGCGCGACGCCCGCGTATCTCGCGCGGGCCGGCACGCCGCGCACGCCGCGCGATCTCGAAGGGCACGAATGCGTGCGCTACTGCTTCCCGACCACCGGCAAGCTGCAGGACTGGGCACTCTCGGCCGCCGACGGCACGCCGCCGAAGCTGCGCACCGCGCTGACCTGCAACAACATGGAAGCCCTGCGCGGCACCGTGCTCGCGGGGCTCGGCATCGGCTACATGCCCGACTTCCTCGCACGCGACGCGCTCGAACACGGCGCGCTCGTCACCGTGCTCGACGACTACCGGATCGCGCCGGGGCAGTTCTCGATCGTGTGGCCGTCGAGCCGGCAGTTGTCGCCGAAGCTGCGCGTGTTCGTCGATTTTCTGTGCGAGCGGCTGTTCAGGTAGCCGGGTAGCGGGCGCCTCGACAGCCGCCCCTCGTGCCCCTCGTGCCGCCCGAAAAGCACGCAACCCGCGATGCGGGAGCGGCCCGCGTGCGACCGTTTTCAGTCCGCCCCGATCCGCTCCGCTTCCGCCTGCGGCAACAGCGCATCGCTGTCGTCCTTCAGCCCGACGCCCGTCAGCTGGAGCCGGCGCGCATGCGTCATCAGGTAATGCAGCTTGTGCGCGGCCGCCGCGTACGGCAGCCCTTCGGGCCGCACGTTCGAGATGCAGTTGCGCAGCGCGTCGTGGCAGCCGACCTTCGGCGCCCACGTGAGGTACACGCCGAGGCTGTCCGGCGAGCTGAGCCCCGGCCGTTCGCCGATCAGCATCGCCACGACCTTCGCGCGCAGCAGCTCGCCGATCTCGTCGCCGAGGGCGACGCGCGCCTGCGTCGCGACCACCACCGGGCCGATCCGCCAGCCGTCCGCGTCGAGCCGCGGCCGCACGGCCTGCAGCAGCGGCAGTGCCTGCTTCGCGGCCGCGAACGCCGAGAGCCCGTCGCCGACCACGAACACGACATCGGGCGCGTCGTCGAGCGCCGCGCCGTAACCGGCGAGCAGCCCGCGGCTGTCGTCCGACAGCTTGCGGCCGAGATCGGGCCGGCGCAGATAGTGGTCACGGTCGGGCGCGGCGCTCTGCACGCCGAGCGTCGGCAGCAGGCCGGCCGCCTCGATCTCGCGCCGCAGCGCGTCCGAGTCGAGCGGCTGGTGCACCGCGTCACGCGCCTGCGCGTGCGACAGGTTGAAGGCCAGCAGCGGCGCGGTCGGCAGGCTGTTGCCCGCGCGGCCGAGCGCGATCCGCGCGTTCGTGAACGACTTCAGCTGGCCCCACGGATTCTTTTCGACGGCGTCGCTCATGCCGAAATCCCCATCCAGTCGTTCGCACCCGCGAGCAGCGGCACGCGCGAGCTCGCGGCGCGCAATGCACCGTGCGCGTCGGCGATCTCCATCGTCTCCAGCCACTCCTCGAATTCCGGCGCGCGGCGCAGGCCGAGCACCTCGCGCACGTAGAGCTGGTCGTGAAACGACGTGCTCTGGTAGTTCAGCATCACGTCGTCCGCGCCCGGAATCCCCATGATGAAGTTGATGCCGGCCGCGCCCAGCAGCGTCAGCAGCGTGTCCATGTCGTCCTGGTCGGCTTCCGCGTGGTTCGTGTAGCAGATGTCGCAGCCCATCGGCACGCCGAGCAGCTTCCCGCAGAAGTGATCCTCGAGCCCCGCGCGGATGATCTGCTTGCCGTCGTACAGGTATTCGGGCCCGATGAAGCCGACCACCGTGTTCACGAGGAACGGCTCGAACTTGCGCGCCACCGCATACGCGCGCACTTCGCAGGTCTGCTGATCGACGCCGAAATGCGCGTTCGCCGACAACGCGCTGCCCTGCCCCGTCTCGAAGTACATGAGATTGTTGCCGACGGTGCCGCGCTTGAGCGACAGCGCGGCTTCGCGCGCCTCGCCGAGCAGCGCGAGCGAGATGCCGAAGCTCGCGTTCGCCTTCTCGGTGCCCGCGATCGACTGGAACACCAGATCGACCGGCGCGCCCTTCTCGACCGCCGCGATCGTGTTGGTCACGTGCGTGAGCACGCACGACTGCGTCGGCACGCCGTAGCGTTCGCGGAATCCGTCGATCATCGCGAGCAGCTTCACGATCGCCGCGAGGCTGTCGGTGGCCGGGTTGATGCCGATCATCGCGTCGCCGCAGCCGTACATCAGCCCGTCGAGCATCGACGCGGCGATCCCCTTCACGTCGTCGGTCGGGTGGTTCGGCTGCAGCCGCACCGACATCCGGCCCGGCAGCCCGACCGTGTTGCGAAAGCGCGTGACGACGCGGCGCTTTCGCGCCGCCGCGATCAGGTCCTGGTTGCGCATCAGCTTCGACACGGCGGCGACCATCTCGGGCGTGAGGCCCGGCGCGATCCGTTCGAGTGCCGCGCCGTCGGCGGCGGGCGACAGCAGCCAGTTGCGGAAGTCGCCGACGGTGAGGTGCGAGATTTCCGCGAACGCCGCCGCATCGTGATCGTCGAGGATCAGGCGCGTGACCTCGTCGTGTTCGTACGGAATCACCGCCTCGTTCAGGAACGCCTTCAGCGGCACGCCCGCGAGCGCGATCTTCGCGGCCACGCGCTCCTCCTCGCTCGCCGCCGCGACACCGGCGAGCTGGTCGCCGGAACGCAGCGGGCTCGCTTTCGCGAGCAGCGTCTTCAGGTCCGCGAAACGGTACGTGCGCGGGCCGATCGTCTCCGTATAGGACATCGTGCGAGTCTCCTTGCCTTGCCAAAAGCCGACGGCGCGCCCGTTCGACGGGGCGCGCCGGATGCCGTCAGGAACGGCCGTTCACCTTCACCTGCTCACTCCTCCAGCAGCGCGTCGCCCGGCGCGCTCGCCCGCTGCGAACGCGTCGCGAGGAAGTACGCGTAGCCGACCGCGAGGAAGCCGACGAACACCAGCGCGACCAGCCCGTTGAAATACACCATCGTACCGAGGCAGACGAGCGCCGCCAGGATCGCGAAGGCCGGGAAGATCGGGTACAGCGGCGCACGGAACGGCCGCGCCATGTTCGGCTGCGTGCGGCGCAGCTTGAACAGCGACGCCATGCTCACGATATACATCACGATCGCGCCGAATACCGACATCGTCACGATATTCGCGGTCAGCGTCTGCCCGCCGAACTGGATCAGCTCGTCGCTGTAGATCGCCGCGATGCCGACCACGCCGCCCGCGAGAATCGCGCGGTGCGGGGTCTTGAAGCGCGGATGCACCTTGCCGAGCCACTCCGGCAGGTAGCCTTCGCGGGCCAGCGCGAATATCTGGCGCGAATAACCGAGGATGATCCCGTGGAACGACGCGACGAGGCCGAACAGGCCGAGCCACACGAGCATGTGCATCCAGCCGCTGTTCTCGCCGACGATGTACTTCATCGCCTGCGGCAGCGGGTCGTTGATGTTCGCGAGCTTGGTCCAGTCGCCTGCGCCGCCGGCGAACACCATCACGCCGATCGCGAGAATGACGAGCGTCAGGATCCCGGCCACGTACGCGATCGGAATCGAGCGCTTCGGGTTCTTCGCCTCTTCGGCGGCCATCGCGACGCCTTCGATCGCGAGGAAGAACCAGATCGCGAACGGGATCGCCGCGAACATCCCGTGGAACGCGCCCAGGCTGAAATGATCGGCACCCGACCAGCCGCCCTTCATGAAGTTGCTCCACGCGAAGCCCGGCGACACGACGCCCATGAACACCAGCAGCTCGAAGATCGCGAACAGCGTCACGACCAGCTCGAAGGTCGCCGCGATCTGCACGCCGACGATGTTCAGCGCCATGAACACGAGATACGCGCCCATCGCCGCATGCTTGGGTTCGAGCCCCGGAAACTGCACGTGCAGGTACGCGCCGATCGCGAGCGCGATCGCGGGCGGCGCGAACACGAATTCGACGAGCGTCGCCGCGCCGGCGAGATAACCGCCGGTCGGGCCGAACGCGCGGCGTGCATACGCGAACGGGCCGCCCGCGTGCGGGATCGACGTCGTCAGCTCGGTGAAACTGAAGATGAAGGTCGTGTACATCGCCGCGACGAACAGCGCGGTGATGACGAAACCCAGCGTGCCGGCGCTCGCCCAGCCGTAACTCCAGCCGAAGTATTCGCCGGAAATCACGAGGCCGACCGCGATGCCCCACAGTTGCCAGGTCCCGAGCGTCTGCTGCAGCGCGGGCTGGCCGGACGACTTGGCGCCGGCGGCGGGCCGGCCATTCGACTCTGCTTTCATCGGACTCTCTCCTCAAATGCGCCGGGCCTGGCGGCCTGCGCGACTGAGAATCGATGCTAGAGAGTCATTAAACGACGTGTTATCGAAATTCGGCAAAGATCGCGGCTGACATTTCGCTGACGGAAACGCCTGTTCCGGGCGTGTACGGCCTCCCGATGCGCGAAAGGCGCCGATGCCGGGCCCGCCCCGCTGCGACCGCCGCCGCCGGCCGCACGAAGCGGCCGGACGGATGATCGACGCACAAGACTTATTGCCCGCCGCCGCGCTGGTTGAACCAGCGGTCGAGCAGCTTGCCGGCCGCTTCGCGGCCGCCGAGGCCGAACGACAGCGCCACCGCCACAGCGATCGCACCGAGCACGAGGCCGAACGCGAGCTGCACGATCTCGTTCGCGATGCCCATCGCGCGCAGCCCCATCGCGAACACGAGGCCGAGGATCGCGAATTGCGCGATGCGCGCGAACAGCACGCTGTGCTCGCGGTCGGCCTGCTCGATCACGCGGCGCGCGAGGCCCGCGAGCCACACGCCGATCACGAGGATCACGCCGCCCGTCAGCACGTGGCCGCCGAATTCGATGAACAGCGTGACGACGTCGCGCACCTGCGAGAAGCCGAGCCGGTTCGCCGCTTCGACCGAGGCGAACAGCATCGCGAAGAACACGATCAGCCGCGCCACCAGCACCGACGGCTGCAGGATCCCCGAGAACACGCGCTCGACGCCGAGCACGGCCGGGAGCCCGTCGGCGCCCGCGGCTTCCAGCAGCTTCTGCGCGAGCGACGCGACGAAGCGCGCGAAGTAGAACGTCACCAGCACGATCACGATCGCCGCGACGATGTCCGGCACCGCGCCGAGGAACTGGTTCAGCATGTTGGTGGCCGGCACCGAGATCGCGTCGATCTTCAGCGCGTCGAGCGCGGAGATCAGCGTCGGCACGAACACGAACACGTAGACGACCGTGCCGATCAGGCTCGACACGCGCACGGGCGTCGGGCTGTCGAGACGCTGCGTGAGGCGGTCGGCGCCGGCGGCGACGAGCAGGTTCGTCACGAGGCCGCGCAGCACGCGCGCGACGATCCAGCCGACGATGCCGATCACCGCGGCCGCGAACAGGTTCGGCACGATCGCGAGCAGCTTGTCGACCATCCCCTGCACGGGCGTCAGCAGCCCCGACAGCGCGAACGACGCGAGGATCGCCGGCAGGAACATCAGGATAACGAGCCAGAACAGCACGTCGCCGAGATAACCGCTCATCGGCTGCAAGCCGGCGCCTTCGGACAATTTGTCGTCGATCTTGCTCGCCTTCAGCGCGCGGTTCGCGAGGCTGCGCAGCAGCGACGCGATGAGCCACGCGATCAGCGTCAGCGCCGCGCCGCCGATCAGGTTCGGCAGGTAGTTGACGATGTGGGTGACGAGCAGCGAGAACGGGTTGGAGACCGCATACAGGTTGAGCACGTTGAAGATGCCCACCGCGGTGACCAGCAGCACGAGCCAGAACAGTCCGCCGGCGATGATGCGCTCGACGCATGCGCCCTGGCCGGTGCTTTCGTTGATCCGCTGATCGACCTTCAGCGCGCCGAGCAGACGCATCGCGCCGGCCCGCACCACGACGGCGATCAGCCAGCCGATCACCAGGATGCCGATCGCGCCGGCAATCTTTGGCAGATACCCCCCTAGCGTGGTCTGCAGCGACGTGATGAAGCTGGAAGCATCCATTTCTTCTTCTCCCGAAAACGTGGTGTTGCGATTGGACATCGACGAACTACCTGCGTACTTCGAAAAGCGTGCTGCCCCGACGGAGCAACTTACCCGAGAAAAATGACGCGATCACCCGATTTCACCGTCTTTAACTTTAGTCAGAGATCGCAGAGGGGCAAGACCCCATTTCGTCAAAATGAAAAAGGGCCCGACGGGTCGGCGCGCCTGCGTATTTCCGCAAGATTTATCAATTCGCACCGTGCTACCGTGGCGTCGGTTCCTGCCCGGATACGCCGATGACCGTCGAAACGAAACCCGACCAGCCTGCCTGGGCCCGCTACGCGGCAAGCGTGGCGCGCGTCCACGAATACATCCGCGCGCACCTCGACGGCCCGCTCGACCTGAACCGGCTCGCGGAAGTCGCGTGCCTGTCGCCGTATCACTGGCAGCGCGTCTATCGCGCGCTGTACGGCGAATCGATCGTGCTGACGGTGCGGCGGATGCGGATCGTGCGCGCGTCCGAGGATCTCGTGTGCACGGCGCGGCCGATCGACGAGATCGCGCGGCGCGCGGGCTACGGTTCGACGCACGCGTTCGCGCGGGCGTTTCGCGACGCATACGGTGTGCCGCCCGCGCAGCACCGGCGCACGGGCAGCCACCGGCCCATCTATCCACTACAGAGAGGAGAGGAAGACATGTTCAAGCATGAAGTCGAAATCCGGCGGCTGCCGGAACTGCGTGGCTACGCGGTAGCGCACACGGGCGCGTACATGAAGGTCGGCGACGCGTTCGGGCGGATCGGCGCGTGGGTCGGGCAGCACGGGCTGATCGGCCCGGGCGCGAAGATGATCGGCATTTTCTACGACGATCCGGACACGACGCCCGAAGCGCAGCTGCGCGCGAAGGCGTGTTTCATGCCGGCCGACGGCGCGCCGGACGTCGAGCCCGTGCCGCCGGTCGAACGCGCGACGGTCGCGGGCGGCGAGTACGCGGTGCTGCTGCATACGGGGCCGTACGCGGACCTGAAGACGGCCTACCAGTGGCTCTACGGCGACTGGCTGCGTCATTCGGGCCGCGAAGCCGCCGACGCGCCGCCGTTCGAGCTGTACCTCAACACGCCGATGGATGCGGCGCCGGCCGACCTGCGTACCGAAATTCATCTGCCGCTGCGCTGAGCAAAGGGGGCGTCGTGGAGCCGTGTATCTGGACGGGCCGCGACGATATTGCCGGCGCGAGCATGCCCGGGACGATATCGGGCAGGCTGGTGCGCCGGCCGTCGAACGAAGCGTGCCGGCCTGTGCTCATGCGCAGCCGGCACGAACGCGCGGACCTCTTCAAGCCGCCTGCGTCCCGCAGCCGGGACAGAACCGCGCGTCGGCCGCCAGCGCCGCATGGCA
>NZ_LDVA01000194.1:0-30400 GCF_050768715.1 Burkholderia sp. ZZQ-2
AGGGCGAGCCGCTCGCCGGCAAGACGCTGCTCGTGTGGGGCGAGCAGGGGCTCGGCGACGTGCTGCAGTTCTGCCGCTTCGTCGCGCCGCTCGCCGAGCGCGTGCATCGCGAGGGCGGCCGGCTCATATGGAATACGTTCCCGCAGGTGGGCACGCTGATGCAGCGCAGCCTCGGCGCGCATGCGGATGCGTTCAGCGCGGGCGGCGGCGTCGACGTGCTCCCCGCCTTCGATTACGAAATACCGCTGATCGGCCTGCCGCTGATGCTCGGCATGGAAGCGTCGACGCTCGCGTCGTCGGTGCCGTACCTGCATGCCGATCCGCTCGCGCGCGACGCGTGGCGCGCGCGGCTCGCGGGCGACAGCCGGCTGAAGGTCGGGCTCGTTTGGACGGGCAGCGCGGGGCATCAGCGCAATCCGTTCCGGCGCGTCGGGCTCGAGCGTTATGCCGACGCGTTCCGCGGGATCGACGGCGTCGCGTTTCATTCGCTGCAGCCGGGTGCGCAGGCGGATGTCGCGGCGGCGCGCGCGGCCGGCTTCGCGATCGAGGACTTCACGGCGGAACTGACGAGCTTCGACGATACGGCCGCGTTCATCGGCGCGCTGGATCTGGTGATCACCGTGTGCACGTCGGTCGCGCACCTGGCGGGCGCGCTCGGCGCGCGCACGTGGGTGCTGCTCGACGTGAATCCGCACTGGCCCTGGCTGCTCGAACGCACGGACAGTCCGTGGTACCCGACCGCGACACTGTACCGGCAGCCGGCGTTCGGCGCGTGGGAGCCGGTGATGGAGAAGGTGAGCCGCGACCTGCGGCGCCTGTCTGCGCAGCCGGTTCAGGCGGCGGAGTCGGCGGAGTCGGCGCGGCAGGGCTGAGCGGCCGGCTGGTTCGCGGTCAACGGCCGCTGCATGCGCCGGCCGCCGCCACGCGCTGCGCGGCGGCGGTGTGCCGCATCATTGCTGCGGGGCGTCGCCGTTGTTCCGGCCGTTGCGCCGGCGCAGCCCGGGGCCGAACGTGAAGCCGAACGCGAGCAGCACGAACGACACCGCGAGCACGATGTTGTTGCCGCTCGTCACGTAAGGCGTGAAGCCGCTCGTGCCTTCGATCCGCACGTCGAGCGAGCCGATAGTGAACGGCTTCAGCTGGCCGAGCACGCGGCCGCGCGCATCGATCGCGGCCGTCATCCCCGTGTTGGTCGAGCGCAGCATCGGCCGGCCCGTCTCGAGCGAGCGCATCCGTGCGATCTGCAGGTGCTGGTCGAGCGCGATCGTGTCGCCGAACCACGCGAGGTTCGTCACGTTGACGAGCACGCCCGGCGGCTGCGGGTTGTCGCGGATCGTCGCGGCGATTTCCTCGCCGAACAAGTCCTCATAGCAGATGTCGGCCATCACCGGCTGGTTGTGCACGAGGAACGGCTTCTGCACCGGCGCGCCGCGCGCGAAGTCGCCGAGCGGCATCTTCATCAGGTCGACGAACCACCGGAAGCCCCACGGGATGAATTCGCCGAAGGGCACGAGGTGGTGCTTGTCGTAGTGATAGATGTCGCGCGAATTCGGCGTCACGCCGTACAGGCTGTTCGTATAGTCGACGTAGTGGCCGTCCTCGGTCACCGATGCGCCGACCGCGCCGAACAGCACGGCCGAGCCCGTCGTGTCGCTGAACTTGCGGATCGCGACGGCGAACGGCTCGGGCAACTCCTGGATCATCACCGCGATCGCGGTTTCGGGCGTGACGATCAGGTCGGCCGGCTTCTCGACGATCATCTGCGTGTACATCTTGATCGCCGCGTCGATGCCCGCTTCCTCGAACTTGATGTCCTGCTTCACGTTGCCCTGCAGCAGCCGCACGGTGAGCGGCGCGTTCGCGGGCACGGTCCACGTGACCTGCGACAGCCCGAGACCGGCCGCGATCAGCGCGACCGCGATGCCGGCCGGCGCGGCGATGCGTACGCGCGCATTGCCGGCACGGGGTTCGGCGAGCGGCGACGGCCGGGCGGCGGCGAGCGCCTGCACGACGAGCGCGGCGAACAACGCGAGCACCCACGCGATCCCGTACACCCCGGCGACCGGCGCGAAGCCCGCGAACGGGCCGTCGACCTGCGGATAGCCGCTTGCGAGCCACGGGAAGCCGGTGAAGACGGTGCCGCGCAGCCATTCGCCGAGTGCCCATGCGCTCGCGAATGCGAATGCGCCGTGCCAGGTCGGCGAAAACGGCCTCGGGTCGGGCGTGCGGCGATGCCACGCATGGCCTGCGCAGAACGACCACAGCCCGGCGGAGAACGCCGGGTACAGCGACAGGTACAGCGAGAACAGCACGAGCGCGCCGCCCGCGAGCGGCGCGGCCATCTCGCCGTAGACGTGCATGCTGATGTAGAGCCACCAGATGCCGCTGATGAAGTTGCCGAAGCCGAACGCGCCGCCGGTGAGCGCGGCGCTGCGCCAGCTCGCGGTGCGCGTGAGCTGCGCGAAAAAACAGACGAATACGACGAGTTGCAGCCAGCCGCCATGCGGCGTCGGCGCGAAGCTGAGCGTATTGGCGGCGCCGGCGAGCAGCGCGGCCGGGTAGTGCCAGCGCGGCAGCGCGCGCCCGGGAGGCGGCGCGAGAAGGCCGCCAGCCGGGCGGGACAGGATCGGATCGTCCATGTGAAGCGAAAGTGGGCGAGCGGTTGTGGAACGCGCGGCTGGCGCGCGACGGTCAGTCCTCGTGCGAGGTTTCGGCGCGACGGCTGGCGAGCGGGTTGCGGCGCACCAGCAGCACGTGGACCTGGCGCGCATCGCCGCGCTGGATCTCGAACACGAGGTTGCCGAGCTGCAGCTTCTCGCCGCGATGCGGGACGCGGCCGAAATGATGCGTGATCAGCCCGCCGATCGTATCGACTTCGTCATCCGGGAAATCGGTGCCGAACGTCTCGTTGAACTGTTCGATCTCGGTGAGCGCACGCACGCGGTAGCGGCCGTCGGGCCCCGAGATGATGTTGCCGGCTTCCTCGTCGAAATCGTATTCGTCCTCGATGTCGCCGACGATCTGCTCGAGCACGTCCTCGATCGTGATCAGGCCCGCGACGCCGCCGTATTCGTCGACGACGATCGCGAGGTGGTTGCGGTTCACGCGGAAGTCGTGCAGCAGCACGTTCAGGCGCTTCGATTCGGGAATGAACACGGCCGGGCGCAGCATCCCGCGCACGTCGAATTCCTCTTCGGCGTAGAAACGAAGCAGATCCTTCGCGAGCAGCACGCCAATGACGTTGTCGCGGTTCTCCTCGTACACCGGGTAGCGCGAGTGCGCCTTTTCGAGGACGAACGGGATGAAATCCTCGGGCTTGTCGGCGATGTTGATCGCGTCCATCTGTGCGCGCGGCACCATGATGTCGCGCGCGCACAGGTCGGACACCTGGAACACGCCTTCGATCATCGACAGCGAATCGGCGTCGATCAGGTTGCGTTCGTGGGCGTCCTGGAGGATTTCCAGCAGCTCGCCGCGGGATTCGGGCTCGGGCGAGATGAAGTCGGTCAGGCGCTCGAGCAGCGAGCGCTTTTCTTGCGGTTTGTCGGTTGGCTTACGACTGGGATACGAATCGTTCATGGTGGTGCGCCCGGGTCATGCCGGAGCGCGCTGTCACGGAGTAGGCAAGGATACACCAAGGGCACGACGCGACCGTGTCACACCGGCCGCACGGCCAGGGTGGGCAGCGCGTACGGGCCCCCTCTCGGACGGCCGCGCCGGGCGCGGCATCGTCCTCGCGTCCATCCTATCCCAGAAAAGGGCGGCAGGGCAGCGGCGAAAAAAACGGGTGCGGAGGGGAAGCGGAGCCGTGACGCGGAAAAGCGTTCGGCCGAGGCAGTGAGCGGCGGCATTCTGCCGCACGCGGGCTTCGCCCGGCCGCGGTTCAGAACCGCATGCCGGCCGAGCAGCCGCCGGCGGCCGCGCCGTTGGTCGCGGCGCCGCCGCAGCCGAGTATTCCGCAGCCGGACAGCGCGACGCTCGCGGCGACGATCAGCGCGGCAACCCTCCAACGCGACCAGCGAGACGGTTTCATCGGTCTTGCCCTCGCAAGAATGCGGCCACGGCGCGGCAGCGCGTGGCGGCGAGCCGGGCGCCGTGCCGCCGCGTCACCGGCATCGCGCGAGCAGCCCTTCCAGCGCGCGATCGGGGATGCCGCTCGCGCGCAGCGCGTCGACCGTGCGGCTGACGTAGTCGAGCGTCGTGCCGTAGCGGCCGGCTGCGCAACTGAACACTTCCTTGACGATGGGGTCGGACAGCTTGCCCGTATAGGTCGGCGCTTCGCGGCGCATCACGAACGCGAGTGCGTTCACGCGCTCGCCGTTCTCGAGCGAACACGGCAGCCACGCGGGCCGGTACGAACCCATCGGCATCTCGCGTTTCCACAACGTTTCGAGGTGCGGCTGCGCGGTCGGGCCGGCGAGCCGGAACGCGATGCCCGAGCACGAGCCGCCGCGATCGAGCGCGAGCACGAGGCCGGGGCGTTCGGGTGTGCCGCGGTTCACGCGCGACCACAGGTAGAGCCCGCGATGATAGCCGTGCACCTTGCCGCGTATGGCTGCGACGGTCGGCAGCCCCGGGTTCCAGATCAGCGAGCCATAGCCGAACAGCCACAGATCCTGGCGGCCGTCCCAGTCGCGCATCGTGTGCGCGAGCGACGCCGCGAGTTCGTCTTCCGTCAGCAGGCGCCCGTCGCCGATCGACGGCGGGTAGGCGGGCGAGAGCGTCGCGGCGTTGCGCATCGTGCGGACGGCTTACTGGTACGGGTTCGGGAAGCCCAGCTTCGCGAGGATGTCGACTTCGAGCGCTTCCATTTCGGCTGCGTCCTCGTCGCTCGTCTCGTGGTCGTAGCCCTGCGCGTGCAGCGCGCCGTGCACCAGCAGGTGCGCGTAATGGGCGGTGAGCGGCTTGTCCTGGTCGTGCGCTTCCTTCTCGACGACCGGGCAGCACAGCACGAGGTCGCCGATCACGGTGCCGTCGGGCGCCGCGTCGTACGCGAAGGTCAACACGTTGGTCGGATAGTCCTTGTGGCGGTAGCCGGCGTTCAGCGTGCGGCCTTCTTCTTCGCCGACGAAGCGCACGGTGAGCTGCGCGCTGGCGAACAGCGCCGGTTCGAGCCATTCGGCGATCAGCTTGCGCTTGGGCAGCGTCTTGCGCACGTCGCTCGTGATCTCGTCGCCGTACTGCACGGACAGGTCGAGCTCCGGCTCGCGCAGTGCGTCTTCGGTGTCGTCCTCGCGCGGTGCGGGCTCGGCGCCCACGTGCAGCGTCACGCTGTCGTAGTGCTCGGGCTGCAGCGCGATCTTCGCGCGCATGGCCGGATCGTTGTGCTGCGCGACGATCGCGACGGCGGCTTCCCCGGAGCTGCCCGACAGGTCGAACATCAGGCTGCGGCCGTCGGGGAAGTCGATGCGCAGCCCTTGCGCGTTGACGGTCCGGGCCTTGCCTTTCGCATCGAACAGCGAAAGGCGGGGGGAGGCGGGCGCGGCGGACTGGGCGCGCCCGGACTTGCGGGAACGGGAGGATTTCATGACGCGTGCGGCGATTAGGACGCGTTGAGGATACACCAAACGGCCGATCGCACCCGAATTCACGCAGGCGAAAAAAAGCCCGGCGCGCCGTCTGGCGGGCCGGGCCGGGCTGTCAGGCCGGGGCGGCGTGCAGGTGCCGCCGGCCGGTCAGCCGTCCTGGTGCTGCGCGTGGAATTCGTCGTACGCCTCGACGATGCGCGCGACGAGCGGATGGCGCACGACGTCCGCGCTGGTGAAGCGCGTGAGCGCGATGCCGCGCACGCCGCCGAGCACCTGCTGCGCCTCGACGAGGCCGCTCTTGTGGCCGCGCGGCAGGTCGACCTGGCTCGTGTCGCCGGTCACGACCGCCTTCGAGCCGAAGCCGATCCGCGTGAGGAACATCTTCATCTGCTCGGGCGTCGTGTTCTGCGCCTCGTCGAGGATGATGAACGCGTGGTTCAGCGTGCGGCCGCGCATGTACGCGAGCGGCGCGATCTCGATCATCTGGCGTTCGAACATCTTCGCCGTCTTGTCGAAACCGAGCAGGTCGTACAGCGCGTCGTACAGCGGACGCAGGTACGGGTCGACCTTCTGCGCGAGATCGCCCGGCAGGAAGCCGAGCCGCTCGCCGGCCTCGACGGCCGGGCGCGTCAGCACGATCCGCTTGACCTGGTCGCGCTCGAGCGCGTCGACCGCGCAGGCGACCGCGAGGTAGGTCTTGCCGGTGCCGGCCGGCCCGATGCCGAACGTCACGTCGTGCGACAGGATCTGCTTCAGGTATTCGCGCTGCGCCGGCGTGCGGCCGCGCAGGTCGGCACGCCGCGTGTAGAGCTTCGGCGCGGGCTCCTCGTCCGGCTCGCTGGCGTCGAGCTGGACGACGGGGTCGTCGAACGGATGGTCGGGGTCGCCGCGGAAGCGCACGTCGATCGTGTCCTGGCGGCCGTTGCCGCCCGTGTGGCGCACTTCGACCAGCGCGAGCTGGATGTCGTCGACCGACAGCGCATCGCGCGCGCGGTTGTAGAAGTTCTCGAGCGCGGCGAGCGCGAGCTTGGCGCCGCGCCCGCGGATCGCGATCCGGTGGCCGCGTCGCGACAGCGTGACGTCGAGCGCCTGTTCGATCTGCCGCAGGTTCTCGTCGAGCGGGCCGCAGAGGTTGGCGAGGCGCGCGTTGTCGTCGCGCGGCGCGACGAATTCCAGTGCTTGGGTCGGCTTCAAAGTGGCGTCGGGCTCCAGTGGAACGTCAGTGCGTGGCCGCGCTCGCGTCGTCGCTCACGAGCACGAGCTCGCCGCGCAGCGAATGCGGGTACGCGTGGTTGATCTTCACGTCGATCATCTGGCCGATCAGGCGCGGGTGCGACGCGAGCGGCGCCGGGAAATTCACGACCCGGTTGTTCTCGGTGCGGCCCGCGAGCTCGTTCGGGTCCTTGCGCGACGGGCCCTCGACGAGGATCCGCTCGACCTTTCCGACCATCGACTGGCTGATGCGCGCGACGTTTTCCTCGATGGTCGCCTGCAGATGTTGCAGGCGTTTGAGCTTGACCTCGCGCGGCGTGTCGTCGTGCAGGTTCGCGGCCGGCGTGCCGGGGCGCGGGCTGTAGATGAACGAGAAGCTGGTGTCGTAGCTCATCTCGTGCACGAGCGCCATCATCTTGTCGAAATCCTCCTCGGTCTCGCCGGGGAAGCCGACGATCATGTCGGTCGACAGCGACAGGTCCGGGCGGATCGCGCGCAGCTTGCGGATCACCGACTTGTATTCGAGCACCGTGTAGCCGCGCTTCATCGCCATCAGGATGCGGTCGGAGCCGTGCTGCACGGGCAGGTGCAGGTGGCTCACGAGCTTCGGCACCTTCGCGTAGGTGTCGATCAGGCGCTGCGTGAATTCCTTCGGGTGCGACGTCGTGTAGCGGATCCGCTCGATGCCGGGGATGTCGGCGACGTATTCGATCAGCGTCGCGAAATCGGCGATCTCGGACGAGCCGGCCGCCAGCGCGCCCCGATAGGCATTCACGTTCTGGCCGAGCAGCGTGACTTCGCGCACGCCCTGATCGGCGAGGCCGGCCACTTCGGTCAGCACGTCGTCGAGCGGACGCGACACTTCATCGCCGCGCGTGTACGGCACCACGCAGTAGCTGCAGTACTTCGAGCAGCCTTCCATGATCGACACGAACGCGCTCGGCCCCTCGACGCGCGCCGGCGGCAGGTGGTCGAACTTCTCGATCTCGGGGAAGGTGATGTCGACCTGCGCGCGGCCGCTCTCGCGGCGCGCGTCGATCATCTGCGGCAGGCGGTGCAGGGTTTGCGGGCCGAACACGAGGTCGACGTACGGCGCACGCGACACGATCGATGCGCCTTCCTGGCTCGCGACGCAGCCGCCGACGCCGATCAGCAGGCCGGGCTTCGCTTCCTTCAGCTCGCGCACGCGGCCGAGATCGGAGAACACCTTCTCCTGCGCCTTCTCGCGCACCGAGCACGTGTTGAACAGGATGATGTCCGCGTCTTCCGGCGTGTCGGTCTTTTCGAGGCCTTCGGCCGCATTCAGCACGTCCACCATCTTGTCCGAGTCGTACTCGTTCATCTGGCAGCCGAAGGTCTTTACGTAAACTTTCTTGGTCATGGGGATTCGCCGTTCGCAGTGGTTGACCTGGGGGCGTCGTCAAGAGTGAATCGGGACGGCCGCGCGCGCTGCACGCGGATGGCGCGCAGCCGGCATGTGAAAAGCCGTCGGGAAAGCTTTCCATTATAGCTTTTCACGCTGCCCGGGACGGGCGGCGGGTTGCGGCCGCGCGACGCCGGCCGGCGCGTTCCGACCCTCGAGCCGCGATGCGCCGGCCGTCAGCGGCACGCGTTCAGCAGGTCGTCGTGCGCGGCTTCCTCGCGCGCGAAGCGTTCGGCGAGAAAGTCGAGCAGCACGCGCACGCGCGGCGCCATGTAGCGCTTGCCGGGATAGATCGCGTGCAGCGGCGCGCTCTGGTGCCGCCAGTCGGGCAGCAGGACCTTGAGCCGCCCGGCGCGGATGTCGTCGGCGACATCCCAGATCGAGTTCAGCACGATGCCGCGGCCGCGCAGCGCCCATTCGCGGGCGAGGCCGCCGTCGTTGGTCTCGAACGCGGTGGCGAGCGGCACCGTGCAGGTCTGCGTGTCGTCGCCGCGCGTGAAGCGCCACGTGTTCATCGGCCCGGACGCGACCGTGATCACGTTGCATGGAAAGCGGGCCAGATCGTGCGGATCGCGCGGCACGCCGTGGCGTTCGACGAACGACGGCGCCGCGCACGGCACGCGCCGGTCCGCGGCGAGCCGGCGGGCGATCAGCGCGCCGTCGGGCGGCGCGGCGAAGCGGATCGCGAGGTCGATCTCGTCCTGCCACAGGTTCACCGTCGAGTCGGACGCCGTCAGCGAGAACGTCACGTCCGGGTGAAGCGCGTTGAATTCGTCGAGCCAGTCGAGCAGCCGGCGGCGGCCGAAATCGGACGTCGCCGACAGCCGCACCCGGCCGGCGACCACGTTGCGGCCGGCCTGGAGCAGCGCGTTTGCGTCGTCGAGCGCCTGCAACGCCTGCCGGCAGCCGTTCAGGTACAGGCGGCCCTCGTCGGTGAGCCGCAACTGCCGGGTCGAACGGTCGAACAACCGGGTGGCGACCGCCGCCTCGAGCTTCGCGAGGCGCGCGCTCGCGGCGGCCGGCGTGAGGTTCAGCTTGCGCCCGGCGGCGGACAGGCTGCCCAGTTCGGCCGCCTCGACGAACAGCCGGATATCGCCCAGTCGGTCCATGCGATTTTCCAGAAATATTTGAAAATGGTTCAAGCGCCACGCCAATTATCAAATATCGATGTCTTCGGGACAATGCGCACATCCTGCCTTTTGTGCGGTGCGGCACCGACCGGACGCCGCGTCCGCCGTCTTTTCGGAGAACGTCATGCCCATTCCGTTACTGGCGCTTGCGATCAGCGCCTTCGCCATCGGTACCACCGAGTTCATCATCATGGGCCTGCTGCCCGAAGTGGCGCACGACCTGGCCGTGTCGCTGCCGTCGGCCGGCCTGCTGGTCACCGGCTACGCGCTCGGTGTCGCGGCCGGCGCGCCGCTGCTTGCGGTGCTGACGAGCCGCATGCCGCGTAAGGCCGCGCTGCAGCTGTTGATGGCGATCTTCATCGTCGGCAACGTGCTGTGCGCGACCGCGTCCGGCTACGCGATGCTGATGGTCGCGCGCGTCGTCACGTCGTTCGCGCACGGGTCGTTCTTCGGGATCGGCGCGGTGGTCGCCGCGTCGCTAGTGCCGGCCGACAAGCGCGCGAGCGCGATCGCGCTGATGTTCACGGGGCTCACGCTGTCGAATGTGCTCGGCGTGCCGTTCGGCACGTTCGTCGGGCAACTGCTCGGCTGGCGCGCGTCGTTCTGGATCGTCGCCGTGCTCGGCGTGCTGGCGCTCGGCGGCGTCGCCGCGCTCGTGCCGAACCGTCACGACAGCGGGCCGGTCGGCCTCGGCCACGAAGTGCGCGTGCTGAAGGAGCCGCAGGTGTGGCTCGCGCTGTTGATGACCGTGCTCGGCTTCGGCGGCGTGTTCGTCGTGTTCACGTACATCGCGCCGATTCTCGAGACCGTGTCGGGTTTCTCGCCGCGCTCGGTCGCGCTGATCCTCGTGCTGTTCGGCGCGGGGCTGACGATCGGCAACACGCTCGGCGGCAAGTTCGCCGACCGCGCGCTGATGCCGTCGCTGATCGCGATCCTCGTCGCGCTGATGGCCGTGATGGCTGTCTTCGCGAAGACGAGCCACCTGCCGGTCGCGGCCGCCGTCACCGTGTTCGTGTGGGGGATCGCCGCGTTCGCGACGGTGCCGCCGCTGCAGGCGCGCATGGTCGAGAAGGCCGCGAGCGCGCCGCATCTCGCGTCGACGCTCAACATCGGCGCGTTCAACGTCGGCAATGCGGGCGGCGCGTGGCTCGGCGGCCTTGCGCTGGAACACGGCCTCGCGCTCGATGCGCTGCCGTGGGTCGCCGTCGCGGTGACGTTCGCGGCGCTCGTCGTCACATGGTTCGCGATGCGGCTCGACACGCGGTGCGGCACCGGCGGCGCAATGAGCGAGCCCCGCGGCGCGACGCGATAGCGGCAGGAAACGGGGCGCGAGAAACGCATTCCTCCGCGATGCTGATAACGGTGTGAAGATAACTTCGTTTGCCGGTGCAAGGCCGGGTGATAGCGTTTCGATACGCGCCGTTGCTGGCGCAACCCGATTCCCCATCCCGGCTTACCCCATACGCAGGGCCGCACAGCGGCCCGGAGGCAATGCTATGTCTTCATCCCTGGCGCTCGTGCGCGACGTGTCTTCCTTCGAGTCCGGCGATGCCGCCGATGCGCGGGCGTCCGCGTCGCTCGATGTTCTCGAGCAGGTCGTCGGCGTGAACCTCGCGCGGTTGCGTGCCGAGCGGCAGTTGTCGCTCGATGCGCTCGCGCGGCTGTCCGGCGTGTCGCGCGCGATGCTCGCGCAGGTCGAGTCGGCGCGCAGCGTGCCGTCGATCAAGGTCCTCTGCAAGATCGCCGCGGCGCTGAAGGTTTCGGTCGCCGCCTTCCTGCGCCGCCATGCGGTGAACGGCTTCGAGCACCTGGCGGCCGAGCGCGCGTCGCGCGTCGTCAGCTCGAACGGCCGCTTCTCGGCGCGCGCGCTTTATCCGGAAGGCGAGCCGGCCGCGGCCGAATTCCACGAGCTGCGGATCGCGCCGCTGCACACGGAGCCCGGCGCACGCCGCGCGCCCGGCACGACGGTCAACCTCGTCGTCAGCGAGGGCACGCTGGAAGTCAGCGTGCACGACCGCCGCCAGTTGCTCGCGACCGGCGATGCGATCGTGTTCGATGCCGACCAGCCGTACAGCCTGCGCAACCCGGGCGACAGCGAGGCGCGCGCGTTTCGCGTGACGGTGAGCCCCGAGGTGCCGCCGCGCTGGCTCGTGCCCGATGCGGCACATGCCGCGCACGCGGCCGGCTGATCGCGCAGGCCGCCCGGCGCGGACCGCGTTCCCGTCGTTCGCGCGGGATCGCGGGTCGTCCGTCGGCCGTTCGGACGATGCCGTTAGACGGGGTCGTCGGTAAGGTTTTAGCTGGAGTTCACTGCGCCGCGCGCGCAGCTGTTGTATGCTTGGCCCGCCGCTGACGGGGTTGTCCCGTCCGGCAATCAGTGCGTCTTCAGGGCGGGGCGAAATTCCCCACCGGCGGTAGGCTGGCGTAAGCCGGCGAGCCCGCGAGCGCCCGCGCATCCGCGCGGGGTCAGCAGATCTGGTCGAATGCCAGAGCCGACGGTCACAGTCCGGATGAGAGAAGATGTGCAGATAGTCATGTCCGCCAGGGCCGCTTCGCCACATGTGCGAAGCGGGTTGTCGTTCTGTCTGTTTGCAATGCCCTGAAACGTTTTTCGCCCAAACCGTATTTGCGAGGAGCGTTTCACATGTCCTTGATGTCCGTTTCGTCGGCACCTGCCGACGCCTTTGCCGATCTCCCGTTGCTGGATTCCGAACCGGTGCCGCCGCGTATCGCCGCCGCGCTCGATGCGATGCGCGCAGGCCGTGCGGTCGTGCTGCAGGACGACCACGACCGCGAGAACGAAGCCGACCTGATCGTTGCCGCCGAGCGCATCACGCCCGAGACGATGGCGCTGCTGATCCGCGAGTGCAGCGGCATCGTATGCCTGTGCCTGACCGACGACACGGTGCGCGCGCTCGAGCTGCCGCCGATGGTGCAGACCAACGAGAGCCGCAACGGCACCGCGTTCACCGTCTCGATCGAGGCACGCGAAGGCGTGCATACGGGCGTATCGGCGGCCGATCGCGTGACGACGATCCGCGCGGCGATCGCCGAAGGGGCGAAGCCGCACGACATCGTGCGCCCCGGCCACGTGTTTCCGTTGCGTGCGCAGCCGGGCGGCGTGCTGGCACGCCGCGGTCACACCGAAGGCACGGTCGACCTGTCGATCCTCGCGGGCCTGAAGCCGGCCGGCGTGCTGTGCGAGCTGATGAATCCCGACGGCACGATGACGCGCGGCGACGATGTCGAGCGTTTCGCGCAGCGGCACGGGCTGCCGATGCTGACGATCGCGGAACTCGTCGAGTTCCGCGAGGCGCTGGCCGCCGCGCGCGAGCGCTGCTGCGAACCGGCCTGAGTGAAGGGAAGGGGAAAGCGGGCGCGTTCATGCGCCCGTGGCACGGCGTGCGTGAAGCGGCGCACGCCGGACAGGCCCGGTCAGCCTGACCGGGCCTGAACGACCGTCAGGACTGTACGTCCCCGAATTCGCCGCGCATGCCGGCTTCGACGAACGCCGGCAGCTCGTCCATCCTGCGCATGATCCGCGTGATGCCCATCGCGCGCAGCGCGTCCGCGTAGTTGTCGGGGATGTGGCTCGCGCCGACGAACGCGATCGTCTTCATGCCCGCCGCACGCGCGGCATTCAGCCCGGACACGCTGTCTTCGACGACGATGCAGCGCGCCGGCGCGACGCCGAGCGTTTGCGCCGCATGCAGGTAGACGTCGGGGTAGGGCTTCGGCCGCGGCACCTGCTCGGAGCTGAACACGCGATCGCCGAAGATCTCGGTGAGCGATGCGCGCTTCAGCGAGCTGCGCACGCGCGCGAGCCGGCTGTTCGACACGACGGCCGCCGGCAGGCTCACCTGCAGCAGCGCGTCGCGCACGCCGGTGATCGGCGCGAGCGATTGCGCCAGCGCGCTCTCGATGTTGTGCTCGATCGTTTCGATGAAGTTGGCGGGCATCTCGATCCCGAAGCGGGATTCGATCCCGGTCAGGAAGCGCGACGTCTGCTGGCCGAACGCCGACTTCGCGGCGGCTTCGAAATCGATGTTCGGGAACGTGGAGGACAGCGTTTCGAGCAGCACGCGGTCGGCGATGACTTCGCTGTCGACGAGCACGCCGTCGCAGTCGCAGATGAGGTGATCGAGCATGGTGGTGAAGAAGCGGAATGTCGGCGACGCAGATCAATTCGCCATCATACGTGCTTTCACGCGCGTGCCGCGCGACGCATCGGCAAGTTTTCCCGATGCCGTGCGCGGATTCGGCCGTGCGGCGGGATTCGTCGAGGAAATGCGCGTGGCGGGCATGCTGGTCGAACGCGGGAGCGACGTGAACCCGGCGGCCGTGGCGGATGCGGGCGTGAGGCGGAATTCGCCGGTGTCGGCCGGGGGCGACCAGTAGCGTGAACGTGGCGGGGGAGACGCGAAGAAAGGAGCATGAAGCGCGCGGCGGTGTCGGCCGCGCGCTTCGGTCAGGCCGCGATCAGGCCATCGCGTGCAGGTGCAGGTACAGGCCGGCCGCCGCGGCGCCGCCCAGCAGCGGGCCGACGACGGGCACCCATGCATAGCGCCAGTCGCTGTCGCGCTTGCCGGGGATCGGCAACAGCGCGTGCATGATGCGCGGCGACAGGTCGCGCGCGGGGCTCATCGCATAGCCGGTCGGGCCGCCGAGCGAAATGCCGATGCCGAGCACGAGCAGGCCGACGGGCAGCGCGTCGAGCGCGCCGAGGCCGACCTGCGGCGACGCGAGGTACAGCACGCCGAGGATCAGCACGAACGTGCAGATCGCTTCGGTCAGCACGTTGTGCGTGACGCTGCGGATCGCGGGCGCCGTGCAGAACACCGCGAGCTTCAGGTCCGCATCGGCTTCCTTCGCGAAGTGCTGGCGATACGCGAGCCACACGAGCAGGGCGCCCGCCATCCCGCCGAGCATCTGCGCGAGGATGTAGCCGCCGACTTTCGACCACGCGAACTTGCCCGCGAGCGCGAGACTGATGGTGACGATCGGGTTCAGGTGCGCGCCGCTGAACGACGCGGTCACGTAGACGGCGACGAATACGGCCATCGCCCAGCCCATCACGATCACGATCAGGTCCGCGCCTTTGCCCTTGGTCTTTGCAAGCAGCACGTTTGCGACCGCGCCGTTGCCGAGCAGCACGAGGATCGCTGTGCCGATGAACTCTGCAATATAAGGTGACATGGTTGTCTCTCGTATGTCATCGCGGACTCGCGCGCGAGCGCGGTCCGCCGGTGTTGTTGTATTTCGTCCGGATGGCTGACGATTACTGGGTATCGTCGGCCCACGCCTTCGCGGCGCGTACCGCGCGCTGCCAGCCGGCCATGCAGCCTTCGACCTGCTCCTTCGGCATCGACGGCGAGAAGCGGCGATCGAGCTGCCACTGGCTGCGCACTTCGTCGAGGTTCTTCCAGTAGCCGATCGCGAGGCCCGCGAGGTAGGCCGCGCCGAGCGCGGTCGTCTCGGTGATCTGCGGACGCACCGCGTCGACGCCGAGCAGGTCGGCCTGGAACTGCATCAGCAGGTCGTTCGCGCTCGCGCCGCCGTCGACGCGCAGCTCGCCGATGCTGATGCCCGAATCGGCTTCCATCGCGGCCAGCACGTCGAGCGACTGGTACGCGATCGAATCGAGCGCCGCCCGTGCGAGGTGCGCGGAGGTCGTGCCGCGCGTGACGCCGAACACCGAGCCGCGCGCCCGTGCGTTCCAGTGCGGCGCGCCGAGGCCGGCGAACGCGGGCACCAGGTAGACGCCGTCGGTGTGCGGCACGCTCGCGGCGAGCGCCTCGATTTCGGCGGCCGACTTGATGATGCCGACGCCGTCGCGCAGCCACTGCACCACCGCGCCCGCGATGAAGATGCTGCCTTCCAGCGCGTACTGCACGTTGTCGCCGATCTGCCAGGCGATCGTCGTGACGAGGTTGTTCTTCGATTCGATCGGCTTGTCGCCGGTGTTCATCATCAGGAAGCAGCCGGTGCCGTAGGTGTTCTTCACCATGCCGGACTGCGTGCACATCTGGCCGAACAGCGCCGCCTGCTGGTCGCCCGCGATGCCCGCGAGCGGGATCTTCGACGCGAACACGGTGGTCTTCGTGTGACCGTAGATTTCCGACGATGCCTTCACGTCCGGCAGCATGCTGCGCGGGATGTCGAGCAGCTCGAGCAGTTCGCTGTCCCACTCGCGCGTGTGGATGTTGAACAGCATCGTGCGCGACGCGTTCGTCACGTCGGTCACATGCAGTTCATGCTTCGTGAAGTTCCATACGAGCCAGCTGTCGACGGTACCGAATGCGAGCTTGCCCTGCCTGGCCTTCTCGCGTGCGCCCGGCACGTTGTCGAGGATCCAGCGGATCTTGGTCCCGGAGAAGTACGAGTCGATCGGCAGGCCGGTCTTCGCGCGCACCTTCGCCTCGAGGCCCTGTGCTTTCAGCGAATCGCAGAAGTCGGCCGTGCGGCGATCCTGCCAGACGATCGCGTTGTAGACGGGCTGGCCGGTCTCGCGATCCCAGACGATCGTGGTTTCGCGCTGATTGGTGATGCCGATCGCGGCGATCGACGTGCCGTTCAGGCCCGTGCGCGTGACGGCTTCGGCGGCGACGCCGGCTTGCGTCGACCAGATTTCCTGCGGGTCGTGCTCGACCCAGCCGGGTTGCGGGTAGATCTGCTCGAATTCCTTCTGGGCGATCGATACGATATTGCCCTGGCGATCGAACAGCATCGCGCGGGAACTCGTGGTGCCCTGGTCAAGCGCGAGGATGTACTGATCCTGCATGTCTCTCATCTCCATCCGTGGATTTGGCTTAGTTGTGATGCGCGCCGCATGTGGGGCGGCGCGTCGGTGAGTCAACGTCGGTACGGCAACTGCTACTGCATTCGGGTCAGGCCTGCGGCGCGTGCGCGGCGGCGAACCACGCGTCGACCGCGGCCGTCACCGCGTCGAGCGTGCCCGGCGCGACGTGCAGGCCGAGCTTCGAGCGGCGCCACAGCACGTCCTGCGCGCAGGTCGCCCATTCGGTGTCGCGCAGGTAGCGCAGCTCGGCGTCGTGGATGCCCGGGGCGATTTCGGTGCCGAGATCGGCGAGCGACTTCGCGCCGTCGATCACGCGCTCCGCGCGCGTGCCGTATGCACGTGCGTAGCGGCGCGCGAGCGCGGCGGGCAGCCACGGGTGGCGTTTCGCGAACGCGGCGGCGAACACGTCGAACTTCGCGTTCGCGATGTCGCCGCCCGGCAGCGCGACGCCGGCCGTCCAGGTCTTCGCGTCGCGGCCGAGCGCGCGGCTCAGCATGTCGCCGGCTTCTTCCGCGAGCTTGCGGAACGTCGTGATCTTGCCGCCGAACACCGACAGCAGCGGCGCACCCGCGCCTTCGTCCATTTCGAGGCGGTAGTCGCGCGTGACAGCCGATGCGTTCGCGGCGTTCTCGTCTTCCAGCAGCGGGCGCACGCCCGAGTAGGTCCAGTGCACGTCGGCCGGCGAGATCTTGCGCTTGAAGTAGCGGTTGATCGAATCGCACAGGTACTGCGTCTCGTCGCGATCGATCGCGACCTTCGCGGGATCGCTCGTGTATTCGACGTCGGTCGTGCCGATCAGCGTGAAATCGTGTTCGTACGGAATCGCGAAGATGATCCGCTTGTCCGGGTTCTGGAAGATGTACGCGTGATCGTGATCGAACAGGCGGCGCGTGACGATGTGGCTGCCCTTCACGAGCCGCACGCTGTGATGCGCGCCGCGGCCGAGCGCGCCGTGCAGCAGTTCGCCGACCCACGGGCCGGCCGCGTTCGCGATCGCGCGCGCATGCACGACGCGGATCGAACCGTCGGTGTTCTGCAGCCGCGCTTCCCATTCGTCGCCGCGACGTTCGGCGGATACCAGCTTCGTGCGCGTCAGGATCTCGGCGCCGCGCTCCTTCGCGTCCAGCGCGTTCAGCACGACGAGGCGCGCGTCGTCGACCCAGCCGTCCGAATAGACGAAACCGCGCTTGATCGAATCGATCAGCGGCGCGCCGGCCGCATGGCGGCGCATGTCGATGCCGCGCGAGCCGGGCAGCAGTTCGCGTTTTGCGAGGTGATCGTAGAGGAACAGGCCGAGACGGATCAGCCAGGCCGGACGCAGGTTCGGCATGTGCGGCATCACGAAACGCAGCGGCCCCATGATGTGCGGCGCCGCGCGCAGCAGCGTCTCGCGCTCCTGCAGCGCCTTGCGCACGAGCCCGAACTCGTTGTACTCGAGGTAGCGCAGGCCGCCGTGAATCAGCTTCGTGCTGCACGACGACGTGTGCGACGCGAGATCGTCCTGCTCGCAGAGCAGGACCGACAGGCCGCGGCCGGCCGCATCGCGCGCGATGCCCGCGCCGTTAATGCCGCCGCCGACGACGAGCAGATCGTAGCGATTCGGTTGGGTCACCTGCTGTCCTTATCGTCTGAGGGAAATGGTTGAACAGAAAATGTTCGAATTCGAAATTTAACGAACGAAATCGAAAAAGTAAAGTTCGATAAAGCGGGGCCAGTAGCGCGCCGTGCGATCCCGGACGATACTGGCGGAATCGACCGTTTCGCGAGGTGAATCATGCGTATTGGGATGTGGGCCGGCGTGTGCGCCGTCCTTCTGGCGGGGTGCAGTGCCGGTATGCCGCCGCTCGTCGGCAACTGGCGCACGCCGTCGTTCGTCGACCTGCAGACGTCGTGCGGCGGCGCGGCGCGCGACTGGGGCGCGGACGCGCAGCCGGTCTATTCGACGCTGTACGACGCGTACGTGGCGAAACGGTATCGCGGGCTGACCGAAGCGAACTATTGTGCGTTCGTAAACGAACTTTCGACGCACTACGCGGCGCCCGACGCGGCGGCGCGCGCCGGCTGGATCGCGTATTTCAACGGCGCGCGCGCGCAGGCCATCAGCTGGCGGGCGGCGGTCGATCCGACGCTGCGCGGCGGCTGACGCAGCTGAGGGCGACGAGGCGGGGAAGCGAGGAAGCAGGAACGGCCGCGCGGCCCGGAATTCGGGCCGCGCGGTCAGGTCGGCAACGGTGTGGTTTTACGAATAGCGGTATTTGATGGATCGCAGCGCGGCGTCGCCGGTTTCGGTCACGCAGTATTTGCGCCCCGATCCGAGCCCTTCCAGGCGGACGAGCTGCTGTTCGAGCAGTGCGTCGATTTCGTCCCGATCCATCGAGGTTTGATCGGGAGCGTCCTTCACAAGCAATAGCGTGGCGAATTCATGCGGACTCAGCATCGTTCTCTCCATGGCGACCAGTCAGCCCGCGCGGCCGGCGCACCTGCCGACGCGCGATACCCAGCGGGGTATGGTTTGGGGGGAAAAGCTGCATTCGCCGGCCATGCCATTCGTCCGCGCCCTGGCACAGGCGGAACGGTCGGACGGGCCGGGGAACTGGAGTCTAGTCGAGCATGCGGGCAACCACAAATCGTGCCCCGTTAATTTTCCGTTTGACAGCCGGGCCCCGCGCAAGCGGTTTGCTCGCAGCGGCAACTTCTTGATTTCACTTGAAGTTTCAGGTGCGGTGCAGCATCGCGGCCGTCACTCCGCGACGTACACCTGCGTGCCGGCGGTCGCCACCGCGTCGGCCATCTCCGGCGGCAGCGGCTTGTCGGTGAAGAGCGCATGCACCTGGCTCAGGTGGCCCTGGCGCACCAGCGCCGGGCGGCCGACCTTCGAATGGTCGGCGACGAGGTAGACCGTGCGCGCATGCTGCATGATCGCCTCGGCCACACGCACCTCGCGCGTGTCGAAGTCGCGCAGCGTGCCGTCGGCCTCGATCGCCGACGTGCCGATGATCGCGTAGTCGACCTTGAACTGGCGGATGAAGTCGATCGCGAGCTCGCCGACGATCCCCTTGTCCCACGGCCGCACGATGCCGCCCGTGATCAGCACCTCGCAGTCGGGGTAGCCGCTCATCATCGACGCGACGTTCAGGTTGTTCGTGATCACGTGCAGCCCGTGGTGGCGGTTCAGCGCGCGTGCGACTTCCTCGGTGGTCGTGCCGAGGTTGATGAACAGCGACGCCTGGTCGGGAATGTGCGACGCCGCGAGCGCCGCGATGCGCCGCTTCTCGTCATGGAACATCCGCTGGCGCGCCGTGTACGACACGTTCTCCGAGCTGGTCGGCAGGCTCGCGCCGCCGTGATAGCGGCGCAGCAGGTTCAGGTCGGCGAGCCAGTTCACGTCGCGGCGGATCGTCTGCGGCGTCACCGCGAAGTGCGCGGCGAGATCGTCGACGGTCACGAAGCCGTCGCGCTGCACCCATTCGAGCAGTTCCTGCTGGCGCGCGTTGAGGGTGAGGCGGGGATCTCGGGTCATGGCTCGGTGGTCGTGTCGTGAGACGGAGCGGGTATTGTAAGGGCGGCAACGCCGTTAGGCCGGTATGGCCGGCAGGGGCGCCTGCAATTCATGCGGAAATTGCATTGATTCATGTGACAAATGAATTTGTGCGATTGCGCTGATCGCGCTGCAATGGCGGACTGCCCGCGCGCGCGGGTGCGCGCCCGGCGCTTCATTCAGCTTTCGACGAGGTGGAACCGATGACTGGCTTCAACTGGCACAACCCGTATCCGACGACCCGCATTCCGGTGTTCGCGCGCAACGTCGTGTCGACGTCGCACCCGCTCGCCGCGCAGGCCGGGCTCCGGATGCTGTGGAAGGGCGGCAACGCGGTCGACGCGGCGCTGGCCGCCGCGGCTGCGATCACGGTCGTCGAGCCCGTGTCGTGCGGGCTCGGCGGCGACGCGTTCGCGCTCGTGTGGGACGGCGAGCGGCTGTCCGGGCTGAACGCGTCGGGCGTCGCGCCGGCTGCGTGGAACGTCGACTATTTCCGCCAGCGCCACGGCGAGGCGGCGAACGGCATCGCGAACAAGCCGACGCGCGGCTGGGACACCGTCACCGTACCGGGCGTGATCGCGGGCTGGGAAGCGCTGCATGCGAAGTTCGGTTCGCTGCCGTTCGCGGACCTGCTCGAACCGGCGATCGAGATCGCGGAGCGCGGTTATGCGGTGCCGCCGATCGTCGCGCACAAGTGGGCGGCCGCCGTGCCCGAGCTGCAGGGGCTGCCGGGCTTCGCGGAGACCTTCATGCCGCGCGGCCGCGCGCCGCTCGTCGGCGAGCGCGTGTGCCTGCCCGGTCATGCGCAGACGCTGCGCACGCTCGCGAAGGAGGGGGCCCGCGCGTTCTACGAGGGCGCGCTCGCCGAGCGTATCGCCGCGTTCTCGCGCGAAGGCGGTGGCGCGCTGACCGCGGCCGACCTGCGAGCGTACCGGCCGGAATGGGTCGAGCCGATCGGCAAGCGCTTCGGCCGTCACACGATCCACGAGATCCCGCCGAACGGGCAGGGCATCGCCGCGCTGATCGCGCTCGGGATCGCCGAGCACGCGGGCGTGACGGAATGGCCGGTCGATTCGGTCGACTCGCAGCATCTGCAGATCGAGGCGATGAAGCTCGCGTTCGCGGATGTCTATCGCTACGTTGCCGATCCGCGCGCGATGGAGGTCACGCCCGAACAGATGCTCGACGACGCGTATCTCGCCGAACGCGCGAAGCTGATCGATCCCGCGCGCGCGACGCACTTCGGCGCCGGCCGGCCGCATTCGGGCGGCACGATCTACCTGTCGGCGGCCGACGAGCGCGGGATGATGGTGAGCTTCATCCAGTCGAACTACATGGGCTTCGGTTCGGGGCTCGTCGTGCCCGGCACCGGCATCGCGCTGCAGAATCGCGGGCACGGCTTCTCGATGGACCCGGCGTCGCCGAACGTCGTCGCGGGCGGCAAGCGGCCGTTCCACACGATCATCCCGGCGTTCGTCACCGAGGAGGCCGACGGCCGCACGCAAGCCGTGATGAGCTTCGGCGTGATGGGCGGCGACATGCAGCCGCAGGGGCACCTGCAGACCGTCGTGCGGATGCTCGGCTACGGGCAGCAACCGCAGGCCGCCTGCGATGCGCCGCGCTGGAAGGTCAACCGCGACTTCACGCTCGACGTCGAGGCCACGATGAATCGCGCGACCGTCGATGCGCTGGCCGCGCGCGGCCATACGATCAAGTCGATCGACGATCCTTACATGGATTTCGGTTCCGGGCAGTTCATCTGGCGTCTCGACCGCGACGATCGCGAGCGCGGCTACGTGGCCGCGAGCGACAGCCGGCGCGACGGCCTGGCGGCAGGTTTCTGACGGATTGCCGCCGGCTTTCACCGGCATTTCCAGCGCTTCACGGGCGGCCGGACGGCCGCCCGTTTCGTTTGTCGCGGCCCGTATCGTCGAGCGGGCGCAAGCGGTTTGAAGGACTCGTCTAACGAACGGCAACAGACGTCGTGGAACTGCGCGTGTCAGGTATGGTCAGTGCTCTGGAGCACGAACGTCAAAGTCCGGCTAAGATGCCAGCATGGTTCGGCCGGACCAATCCACTATAAACGCAAGTAAAACGCCGCCTGCGGGTCGGTCGGCGCCTGTGCCGAAGGCATGGGCCGGCGCCCGTGCGACGACTGGGAGCGCACCACCATGGACACCAAAACGACGCATGTGATGCCGTGGCGCATCGAGGACATCGACCTGAACCGGATCGATCGTCAGCGTGCCGCCGCGAACGAGGATCTGTTGCTGCTGCTGTGCGCGTCGTCGTTCATCGAAAGCGGTTCGGATCTCTACACGAGCAATCTGAGCCAGTTCTTCAACGACGATCCGGAAGTCTCCGCATGGCTCAACAATGCATGGGAGCACGAAGAATTGCAGCACGGGCGCGCGCTGAAGGCGTACATCGCGCACGTGTGGCCGGAGTTCGACTGGGATACCGCGTTCGCGAATTTCTTCGCCGAGTATTCGTTGACCTGCAAGGTCGAGGCATTCGAGAAGACCCGCGCGCTCGAGATGGTCGCGCGCTGCGTCGTCGAGACGGGCACGGCCACGCTCTATCGCGCGATCAACGAATGCTCGGACGAGCCCGTGCTGAAGGAAATCACCGACAACATCCGCACGGACGAAGTGCGTCACTACAAGCACTTCTTCAAGTTCTTCAAGAAGTACAACCAGCTCGAAGGCAACGGCCGGCTCGCGGTGCTCGGCGCGCTCGCGCGTCGCGTGATGGAAATCAAGAACGAGGATTCCGAGATCGCGCTGCGCCATGTGTTCGCGGTCCGCTATCCGGATCGTGTCGGCGACAGCCAGTACAACCGCGAGCGCGCCGCGCGCATCAGCAAGCTGGTGCGGCGCAACCTGTCGGCCGACATGTGCGTGAAGATGCTGCTCAAGCCGCTCGACCTGCCCGCGAAGATCCAGCCGGGCGTCCACTATCCGCTCACGAAGATCACGCGGCACGTGTTCCTGCGCTGATCGCCGCGGCGCGGCCCGTCGCGCGTATGCTGCGGCTTGTTCATCCGCTTTCCACCGGGGCCACGCCATCATGACCGATACCCATCGCCACGCGCTCGAACAATGGACGTTCGATGCGTGGCCGCCGGCCGTCGTCTCGCTGTTCGACGGCACGGCGCTCGAGCGTCATGCCGACTTCGCCGCATCGCTGATCGTCGCGACCGATGACGGCCAGTTGCGCACGACGCTGCTCGGCGTCGGCGAGATCTATGCACACGATGCGCGCACGCTGCTGCTTGCGCTCTGGCCGCAATCGCGTGCGGCGCGCGCGATCGCGCAACGGCGCACGGCCGCGCTGACGCTCGTCGCGGACGGCGCGTTCTTTCAGGCGCAATTGACGATGGAGCCGCTCGAAGGGGACTTCGGCGGGCTGGCCGGATTCGCTGCGACGATCGCGCACGGCGATGCGCAGCGGGTCGGCTATGCGCGTCTCGCGACAGGCGTCACGTTCACGCTGGAAGGGGAGCGCGCCGCGGTGCTCGAGCGCTGGCAACGCCAGGTCGAGCACCTGCGGCGCGCGGCCGCGCGGCTTCAGTGACCGCGCTGGCCGCTGCGCGACGAACGGTTGCGGTTCGGGTGCGCGGCGTTGCCGTTCGCGGGGCGTGCGCCATTGCCGCCGCCCGCCGGGCGTCCGCCGCTGCCGCCGGCGCCGCCTTGCGTGCGCGGCTTCGCGGCCTTCTGCTGCGATGCTTTCGGCTGTGCGTTGCCGTCGCGTTTCGCGGCCGGCTGGCCTGAGCCGCCCGCACGCGGCTGGCGATTGCCGCCACCGCCGCGCGGCTGCTGTTGCCCGCGGCGCTGCTGGATCGGCTCCGGCTTCGCGTTCGGATCGGGTTCGAAGCCCGCGATCACTTCCTGCGGAATCTCGCGCTTGATCAGCCGCTCGATGTCGCGCAGCAGCTGCTTTTCGTCGACGCACACGAGCGACACGGCTTCGCCGGTCGCGCCCGCGCGGCCCGTGCGGCCGATCCGGTGCACGTAGTCTTCCGGCACGTTCGGCAGGTCGAAGTTGACGACGTGCGGCAACTGGTCGATGTCGATCCCGCGCGCGGCGATATCGGTCGCGACGAGCACCTGCAGCGTGCTGTTCTTGAACTCCGCCAGCGCGCGCGTGCGGGCCGACTGGCTCTTGTTGCCGTGGATCGCCATCGCGCTGATGCCGTCCTTCGTCAGCTGCTCGGCAAGCCGGTTCGCGCCGTGCTTCGTGCGCGTGAACACGAGCACCTGGAACCAGTTGTGTTCGCGGATCAGGTGCGTGAGCAGTTCGCGCTTGCGGTCGCGGTCGACCGGGTGGATCTTCTGCGCGACGCTCTCGGCGGTCGTGTTGCGGCGTGCGACCTCGATCAGCGCGGGCGAGTCGAGCAGGCTGTCGGCGAGCGCCTTGATCTCGTCGGAGAACGTGGCCGAGAACAGCAGGTTCTGGCGCTGCGGCGGCAGCTTCGCGAGCACGCGCTTGATGTCGTGGATGAAGCCCATGTCGAGCATCCGGTCGGCTTCGTCGAGCACGAGGATGTCGAGGTCCGACAGGTCGATCGTCTTCTGCTGCATGTGATCGAGCAGGCGGCCCGGCGTCGCGACGACGATGTCGACACCGCGCTTGAGCGCGTCGATCTGCGGATTGATGCTGACGCCGCCGAACATCACGGTCGAGCGCAGCTTCAGGTACTTGCTGTAGGCACGCACGCTTTCCTCGACCTGGGCGGCGAGTTCGCGCGTCGGCGTGAGGATCAGCGCGCGCACCGCGCGCTTCGCGCCGCGATGCTCGGCGTAGAACGTGTGCAGGCGTTGCAGGATCGGCAGCGTGAAGCCTGCCGTCTTGCCGGTGCCCGTCTGCGCACCGGCGAGCAGGTCGCCGCCGCCGAGGACGGCAGGGATCGCCTGCTGCTGGATGGGAGTCGGCGACGTATAGCCGAGCTCGTTGACCGCCTTGACGAGCGGTTCGGCCAGGCCGAGAGATTCGAAAGACATAGATACCACTCTTCAGTTTTATGATCGGCGACGTCTCGCGCGGCCCGCGCGGGAGGTGACATCGCAAATTGCAAAATGCAAAAGGGCGCGGCCGCGGTTTCCCGCAGCCGCGCCCCGTGTTTGTCAGCCGCTTCTTAGTCGAGCGGCGCGGAACGCAGGTCGCTCACCTGTTGCGGTGAGATCGGCGTACCGTTGTTGCCCCACGACATCCGGATATACGTGACGACCGCCGCAACCTCCTGGTTCGACAGCGACTGTGCGAACGGCGGCATCCCGTACGGACGCGGATTCTTGAACGTGCTCGGCGGATAGCCACCGTTGAGCACCATGCGGATCGGGTTGACCGCCGATTCCATCACGATCGAGTGGTTGCCCGCGAGCGGCGGATAGGCCGGCGGCTTGCCCGCGCCGGTTTCGGCGTGGCAGGTCGCGCAGTTGTCCGCGTAGATCTTCTTGCCCTGGTCGAACAGCGCGTTGCCGAACTGCTTCGACGGCTCGTACTGCATGTTCTTCGGCGCTTCAGCCTTCTGCGGGATCGACTTCAGGTACGTCGACATCGCGCGCGTATCTTCGTCGCTCATGTACTGCAGGCTGTTGTGCACGACGTCGGCCATCGGGCCGAACACCGCGCCCTTGTTCGACACGCCGGCTTGCAGCAGGTCGGACAGCTCCTGCACGTGCCAGTCGCCGAGGCCGAGTTCCTTGTCGTTCGTCAGCGACGGCGCATACCAGTTCTGCAGCGGGATCAGGCCGCCCGCGAAGGCCGCCGAGCTCACCGGGCCGCCCATCATGTTGATCGACGTGTGGCACATCGAGCAGTGGCCGAGGCCCTCGACGAGGTACGCACCGCGGTTCCATTCGACCGACTTGGTCGGATCCGGCTTGTACTCGCCTTCCTTGAAGAACAGCGTGCGCCAGCCGATCAGCAGGTTGCGGTTGTTGAACGGGAACTTCAGTTCGTGCGGACGGCTCGGCACCGACACCGGCGCGACCGAACGCAGGTACGCGTAGATCGCGTCGGAATCCGCGCGCGTGACCTTCGTGTAGCTCGCGAACGGGAAGCCCGGGTAGAGCAGGCTGCCGTCCTTCGAACGGCCGGTGTGCATCGCGCGGTAGAAGTCGTCCGACGTCCACTTGCCGATACCGTCCTTGTCGTCCGGCGTGATGTTCGGCGTGTACATCGTGCCGAACGGCGTCGCCATCGGCAGGCCGCCCGCGAACGACTTGCCGCCGCGCACGGTGTGGCACGCGATACAGTCGCCGACGCGCGCGAGGTACTCGCCCTTCTTGATCAGCGCGGCCTGGTCGGCCGGCGTGGCCGCGACGGCGGCAGCGCCGTGCAGCGTGTCGTTGCCCGGCCACAGGACCGGCACGAGGGCGGCGGCCGCGACGATCGCGACAGCCGAGAGTGCAAACAGGGACTTGCGTTTCATTGTGTCTGTCTCCCTTGCCTTATTGCGGTTCGCTGCCGCAGGCGAGCGGAGTCTTCATCGAACGCGCCGGAGCCGGCACGGGGTTGGCGGGCGCCGGTTGCGCGGCGAGCCATGCGGTCACGGCCGTCACGTCTTCGTCGGAAAGCTTCGAAGCGACTTCATGCATGCAATCGGGCGCCTTCGCGTGGCGGTTGCCCGAGCGCCATGCACCGATCTGCGCGCTCAGGTAGTCGGCGTGCAGGCCGACCAGGCCAGGGATCGCCGGCTGCATGCCGGTGAGCGTCGCGCCGTGGCAGGCCACGCAGGCCGGCAGCTTGCGGGACGGGTCGCCTTGAGTGACGAGCTGCTTGCCGCGCGCGAGCGTCGCGGCCGGCAGCGTCGGCTTCGCCGGCATCGGGTACGGCGGGCGTTCGGCCGAGAAGTGCTCGGCCATCTCGCGCAGGTAGTCGTCGTTCAGGTACGTCAGCAGGTAGTTCATCGGCGGGTACTTGCGCCGGCCGTCACGGAAGTTGACGAGCTGGTTGTACAGGTACTCGGCCGGCTTGCCGGCCAGACGCGGGAAGTAGTCGTTGTCCGTACCCTGGCCATGGACGCCATGGCAGGCCGTACAGCCGCGCACGCGCTCGGCCATGGTATCGGGTGCCTTGAGCGGCGCCTGCTGGGCGTGCGCTTGCTCCGTGGGCTTGGTCTGCGCTTGGGCAGCGCTCATAAGGCCCGCGCCGCCGAACATCAGAACGGCGAGCAGCGGACGGAAGAGGCGTCTTGAAGACACACGAGACTCCATGTTTATTCGACGGGGACCTGTCCGGGCTACGATCGGCTCGGCGCATGACGGCAAGGCAGCCGGGCTGCTGCGACGCGGCATTCTATCATCGATGGGTAATGACGGCTATTTGGCAAAAGGACATCGGTTCCTGTCCGTTTGCGACTTGCGACAATTTGACGCGCATTGCACCGCACCTGTGTGAACCGGCGTGCGTTTTCACCATCGAAGACCGTACACTCGCGGGTCGCGCGGCGCCGCCTCCGCCGCAGGTCCAGTCATTTCTCCCGTTTCCGGATTCATCGATGACGTTTTCTACCGTGCCGTTGCCTTCCTCACGCTGTCCGTCCCGTTGCCGCTTCGTCGGCCTGCCGCTTTCGGGAGGGTGTGCGCGATGAAGTTCGACAGCTTGTGGATCGGTCAGGTCGCGCTCGCGGCGCTGATGGACGCCGCGTTCGCGATGGCGGTCGGCTCGGCGCTGCTCAAGGCATGGCTCGGCAAGGACGGTGCACGTCCGGTCGTCGCGCCGTCGCACCCCGCGTGGCTGCGCGCGCAACATTCGCTGGCCGCGGCGGCGCTGGCGCTGGTGCTCGCGGATCTCGGCTGGCTCGTCTACGAGGCCGCGACGATGAGCGGCGCGGGGCTCGGCGGCGCGTTCGCCGCGATTCCCGTGATGCTGACGCAGACCCATACGGGCTTCGCATGGAGCGTCGCGTTCGCCGGCGCCGTGGTGCTCGCGATCGTCGCGCTGGCGAAGCCGGAAGGTCCGGCCGCGCACGCGGTGCTGTGGCTCGCGGTGATCGTGGTCGCGGCCGGCAAGGCTTCGCTCGGCCATGCGGCCGATACGGGCGCGCTGTCCGCGGCGGTCGGCGTGCAGACGCTGCATCTGCTCGCGACCGCCGTGTGGGGCGGCCTCGTGCTCGCGGGCGGGCTCGCGGTGCTGCCGGCGCTCGGGTCGTCGGTCGCGCGCGGCGCGCTGATCCGCATCGGCCAGCACCTGTCGCGTACGTCGAGCGTCGCGGTCGTGTTCGTGCTCGGCACCGGCGCGCTCAATGCGATCCGCGGGCTCGGCGGCTCGCTTGCGCCGCTCGACGGCAGCACGTGGGGGCGCGTGTTGCTGCTGAAGCTGCTGCTCGTCGCGCTCGCGCTCGTGCTCGGCGGCCTGAACCGTTTCTCGGCGCTGCCGCGCCTGCGCCGCACCGCGTCGACCGAGGATGCGCACACGTTCCGCAACATCCTGCATCTCGAGGCGCTGACGATGATCGGCGTGTTCGTCGCGGCCGCGGTGCTGTCGTTCAGCGTGCCGGGGTTCGCGGCGCTCGGCTGACGGCCGGTTGCGCGCGGCGCGACGCAAGGCCGCCGACGCGCATCCGCCACGTGCATCCGCCATGTGCCGGGCGCCGCGCCGGGCATGCAAAAACGGCTGCCTGTCGGGCAGCCGTTCTCGTATCGATACTTGCCGCGACTCAGCGCGACTCAGCGCGACTCAGCGCGACTCAGCGCGACTCGTCGCGCACGCCGCGCATCGCGCTCACCACTCGGCGACGCTGCCGTCCGCGTGTCGCCATACCGGGTTGCGCCAGCGGTGGCCCGTCTTCGCCATCTCGCGCACCTTCTCCTCGTTCACGTCGATGCCGAGCCCCGGGCCCTGCGGGATCGCGACGAAGCCGTCCTCGTAGCGGAACACCTCGGGATTGCGCAGGTAGTCGAGCAGGTCGTTGCCCTGGTTGTAGTGGATGCCGAGGCTCTGCTCCTGGATGAACGCGTTGTAGCTGACCGCGTCGAGCTGCAGGCACGCGGCGAGCGCGATCGGGCCGAGCGGGCAGTGCAGCGCGAGCGCGACGTCGTAGCTCTCCGCGAGCGTCGCGATCTTGCGGCACTCGGTGATGCCGCCCGCATGCGACGCGTCGGGCTGGATGATGTCGACGTAGCCGCCCGCGAGGATGTGCTTGAAGTCCCAGCGCGAGTAGAGCCGCTCGCCGAGCGCGATCGGCGTGTTGGTCTGGTTGACGATGTCGCGCAGTGCCTCGGCGTTCTCCGACAGCACCGGCTCCTCGATGAACATCAGCTTGTACGGGTCGAGCTCCTTCGCGAGCACCTTGGCCATCGGCTTGTGCACGCGGCCATGGAAGTCGACGCCGATTCCGACGTGCGGGCCGACCGCGTCGCGCACGGCCGCGACGTTCGCGATCACCTGCTCGACCTTGTCGTAGGTGTCGACGATCTGCAGCTCCTCGGAGCCGTTCATCTTCACGGCCTTGAAGCCGCGCTCGACCACCGCGCGCGCATTGTTCGCGACGTCGCTCGGCCGGTCGCCGCCGATCCACGAATACACCTTGATGCGATCGCGCACCTGGCCGCCGAGCAGCGCATGCACCGGCACGCCGTGATGCTTGCCCTTGATGTCCCACAGCGCCTGATCGACGCCCGCGATCGCGCTCATCATGATCGGGCCGCCGCGGTAGAAGCCCGCGCGGTACATCACCTGCCAGTGATCCTCGATCAGCAGCGGGTCGCGGCCGACGAGGTAGTCGGCCAGCTCCTGCACGGCGGCCTCGACCGTGTGCGCGCGGCCTTCGACGACGGGCTCGCCCCAGCCGACGATGCCCTCGTCGGTTTCGATCTTGAGGAACAGCCAGCGCGGCGGGACGACGAAGGTTTCGAGGCGGGTGATTTTCACGATGCGTGTCTCCAGGATTGACCGGCGCGGGCAGTCGGGCGCCGCGCGCGGTCGCGTGCTTTCGCGGTTATCCTAGCGCAGGCCGATAAAAAATAGTATTAATAGCACTATTGTGCAGATAGTGGGCAGCCGGTACACCCGGGTACCGGCATAACGGAGAACGATCATTCGACGCGACCTGCATGGACAGACGGCCTTCCGGCTCGCCACGGCGATCCTGCGCGGCGACTACCCGCCCGAGTCGCTGCTGCCGAGGGAACCCGACCTGATGGAGATGTACGGCGTGAGCCGCACGGTGATGCGCGAGGCGCTGCGCACGCTCACGTCGAAGGGGCTCGTCGAGTCGCGGCCGAAGATCGGCACGCGCGTGCGGCCGCGCGGCGTATGGAACCTGCTCGACGCCGACCTGCTCGACTGGTATGCGCGCGTCGCGCCGCCGCTCGCATTTGCGCTGAAGCTGCAGGAGATGCGCGAGATGGTCGAGCCATACGCGGCCGCGCTCGCCGCGCGCATGCATACACCGGAAACGTTCGACGCGATCGACGGCGCGGCGTGCGCGATGGCCGCCGCGCGCAACGTCGACGAATGGGTGCGCGCCGACCTGCGCTTTCACCTGAGCGTGCTCGAGGCCGGCGGCAACGAGCTGCTGGTGCCGCTCGGCACGCTGATCGATCGCACGCTCGAGGCGCAGCTGCACCTGAATGCGCGCCGCGCGGACGTGTACAACGCATCGCTCGCCGAGCACACGGCGGTCAGCGACGCGATCCGCGTGCGCGACGAGGACGGTGCGCGCCGCGCGATGGCGGCGCTGCTCGCGGTGACGCGCGCGCGGATCGAGATGTCGTGACGCGAAACGGCGGGCGGCGCGGTCAGGCGTTCGCGCAGCCGCCC
>NZ_LDVA01000195.1:0-30629 GCF_050768715.1 Burkholderia sp. ZZQ-2
GCGAGATCGACCCGGTCGTCGGGCGCGACGCCGAGATTCGCCAGATCGTCGACATCCTGCTGCGGCGCCGGCAGAACAACCCGCTGCTGGTCGGCGAGGCCGGCGTCGGCAAGACGGCCGTTGCGGAAGGCTTCGCGCTGCGGATCGCCGCCGGCGACGTGCCGCCGTCGCTGCGCGACGTCGCGCTGTACCTGCTCGACATCGGGCTGCTGCAGGCCGGTGCGAGCGTGAAGGGCGAGTTCGAGAGCCGGCTGCGCGGCGTGATCGACGAGGCGATGTCGTCCGAGCGGCCGGCGATCCTGTTCATCGATGAAGTCCACACGCTCGTCGGCGCGGGCGGGGCCGCCGGCACCGGCGACGCCGCGAACCTGCTGAAGCCCGCGCTCGCGCGCGGCCTGCTGCGCACGATCGGCGCGACCACGTGGTCCGAGTACAAGCAGTACATCGAGAAGGACCCGGCGCTGACGCGACGCTTCCAGCTCGTGCACGTGCACGAACCGGAAGAGGCGGCCGCGCTGACGATGCTGCGCGGCCTGGCCGGAAAGCTCGAGGCGCATCACCGCGTGCTCGTGCTCGACGACGCGCTGCAGGCCGCCGTCACGCTGTCGCACCGCTACATTCCCGCCCGCCAGTTGCCCGACAAGGCGATCAGCCTGCTCGACACGGCCTGCGCGCGCGTCGCCGTCAGCCAGCACGCGGTGCCCGCGCCGATCGAGGATGCGCGCCGCCGCATCGACAGCCTGCGCGTCGAACAGGAACGGATCGGACGCGAATGCGCGCTCGGCACCGGCGACACCGCGCGGCGCGATGCGATCGATCACGACATCGCCACCGCCCGGGCCGAACTCGACCGGCTCGACACGCGCTGGCAGACCGAACGCGACGCGTTGACGGCGATCGTCGATGCCCGCGCGCTGCTGCTCGACGACGACCCGTCGCACGTGCTCGACGCCGACGCGCGCGTCGTCGCTCAAACCCGCCTGTCGGCCGCCCAGCAGGCGCTGGCCGACCTGCAGGGCGATGCGCCGCTCGTGCTGCCCGCCGTCGACACGCACGCCGTGGCCGCCGTCGTCGCCGACTGGACCGGCATTCCGCTCGGCCGGATGGTGCGCGACGAAACGCAGGCCGTGCTGAAGCTCGCCGATACGCTCGGCGAACGCGTCGTCGGCCAGAAGCACGCGGTCGAACTGATCGCCGAGCGCATCCAGACCGCGCGCGCCAGGCTGGACGACCCGAAGAAGCCGCATGGCGTGTTCCTGCTGTGCGGGCCGTCCGGCGTCGGCAAGACCGAAACCGCGCTCGCGCTGGCCGATACGTTGTACGGCGGCGAACACAACGCGATCACCATCAACATGAGCGAGTTCCAGGAGGCGCATACCGTGTCGACGCTGAAGGGCGCGCCGCCCGGCTATGTCGGCTACGGGCAGGGTGGCGTGCTCACCGAGGCCGTGCGCCGGCGCCCGTACAGCGTCGTGCTGCTCGACGAGATCGAGAAGGCGCACCGCGACGTGCACGAGATTTTCTTCCAGGTGTTCGACAAGGGCTGGATGGAGGACGGCGAGGGGCGCGACATCGATTTCCGGCATACGGTGATCCTGCTGACGTCGAACGTCGGCGCCGATCGCGTGATGCAGCTGTGCCGCGATCCCGAGCGCCTGCCCGACGTGCAGACGCTCGCCGATGCACTGCGCACGCCGCTGCTCGACGTGTTTCCCGCCGCGCTGCTCGGCCGGCTGACCGTCGTGCCGTACTACCCGCTCACCGACGCGACGCTTGCGAGGATCGTCGCCCTGCAGTTGCGGCGGATCGAGCAACGGATCGACGCGCATCACGGCATCCGGCTGCGCTGCACCGACGCGGCGACCGCGCTGGTCGTCGAGCGCTGCCGCACGATCGAGTCCGGCGGCCGGATGGTCGACGCGATCCTCACGCATACCGTGATGCCGCGCATCGGCCGCGCGATCCTGCAGGCGACGCTCGAAGGCCGCACTCTGTCGTCGATCGAGCTGGGCGCGGCCGACGGCGAATTCGCATACCGGTTCGACGAGGAGGAGACGACTTGAATCGCGTATTCACACTCGACAGCCCGCACGGCGACGACCTCAAGTTCCATACGCTCGACGGCAGCGACGAACTCGGCCGGCTGTTCGAATTCCGGATCGAGGCGCTCGCCGACAGTCACAGCCTGTCGCTGAAGGACATGCTCGGCAAGCCCGTGACGGTCCGGATCGAACAGCAGGACCTGTCGACGCGTTACCTGAACGGCATCGTGGCGCGCGCGTCGCTCGCCGGCCGGCGCGCCGAGCGGTACTACGGCTACGAGCTGATCGTGCGGCCCTGGTTGTGGCTCGCGACACGCCGCTCCGATTGCCGGATCTTCCAGAACAAGACCGTGCCGGAGATCGTGCAGGAGGTCCTGTCGACGTACGGCTTTCCGATCGAGAGCCACCTGGCGGAGACGTACGTGCCGCGCGATTACTGCGTGCAGTACAACGAGACCGACGCCGCGTTCGTGTCGCGGCTGATGGAGTTCGAGGGGATCTACTTCTGGTTCAGGCACGCCGAGGATACGCATACGCTGATGCTGGGCGACGCGATGTCGTCGCACACGGCGCTGCCCGGCTACGAGACGATTCCGTACATCGCGCGCGACCGCACAGCGATCGCCGACGAGGAGCGCATCGACGGCTGGCTGCCCGCGCAGGAAGTGAGCGTCGGCCGGCACCAGACCACCGACTACGACTATACGAAGCCGCGCGCCGACCTTTCGTCGCAGAAGGTCGATCCGCGTGGGCACGATCACGACAGTTTTGCGTCGTTCGAGTGGCCGGGCGGCTATCGCGACGATGCGCCAGGTGCGCATTACAGCCGCGTTCGGCTCGAGGAGCAGCAGGCCGAGCATGAGCGGGCGAGTGCCGATACCGATGTGCGCGGTGTCGCGCCCGGTTACCTGTTCACGCTCGAACGTTGCCCGCGCGCCGACCAGAACCGCGAATACCTGATCGTGCGGTGCCAGTACCGCTTCCAGGAGAATGCGTATGCGAGCGATCAGGGCGCGGAGGCCGTGGTGCATCAGACGATGATGCTCGTGCAGCCGTCGAGCCTGCCTTACCGGGCGCCGCGCGACACGCCGCGGCCGCGCACCAACGGGCCGCAGACGGCCACCGTGGTCGGGCCGCCGGGGGAGGAAATCTGGACCGATCAATACGGGCGCGTGAAGCTGCAGTTCCGGTGGGATCGGTATGGGCAAAGCAATCAGGATTCGTCGTGCTGGGTGCGGGTGTCGAGTCCTTGGGCCGGGGGCGGGTTCGGTGGTGTGCAGATTCCGCGGGTGGGCGACGAGGTCGTCGTGGATTTCCTGAACGGCGATCCGGATGAGCCGATCGTGACCGGGCGGGTTTACAACGGCGAAAAGATGCCGCCGTGGGGGCTGCCGGGGAGCGCGACGCAGAGCGGGTTGCTGTCGCGCTCGTCACCGGGCGGGACGACCGAGCATGCGAATGCGTTCCGGTTCGAGGACAAGAAGGGCGCCGAGCAGCTCTGGATGCACGCGGAACGGAATTTCGATGCGGAGACGGAACTCGATCATTCGCTTTCCGTCGGGAACAACCATACGCATACGGTCGGGAACGACGAAACGATGCAGGTGAAGAACAACCGGCAACGGAGCGTGGGGCAGAACGAGACGGTGAACATCGGGCAGAACCGGGTCGCGCAGATCGGGGCGAACGAGACGCATGGGGTGACGGGGAACCGCAGCGTGTCGGTCGATGGCAACAGTTCGCATACGGTGACGAAGGGGAATCACAACCTCGCCGTTGTCACCGGTACGCATGACGTCTTCGTCGAGGGGAACAGCACGCATGTCGTCGGTACCGGGTCGTATTCGACGAAGGTCAATACGGGAAGTCACTCCGTCGACGTGGCTCAGGTCGCGTCATTGGCGGCCGGCAAGTATATCGACATGGGGGCCGGAAAAAGCGGCGTGTCGATCAACAAGGATAACGTCGGGGTCCTGATTGGCGGACTCGCGAGCGATGTCGGTGTCGGCATTACCGGTCAGGGCGGCGGTGTCGACATCGCCGGATACGACAAGGGCGTGAGCATCTCCGGCTATGCGAAAGGCGTGACGATTTACGGCGAGAACGATCTCAATCTTTCAGGTAAATCGACCGCCAATCTTCAGGCGCCGACGGTGAATATCGACAACGGTAAGAGCAGCTGCAACGTCAACATCAATGCGACGAAGATCGTCCTGGCGACTGGCGGCGGCTCCATCACGCTCGACGGTTCCGGCGTGACGATCCAGGGAACGATTGCCCACATCAATTGATTTCGACCGGCGGCCTGCCGGTTGCCTGATGGCATGCGAAGCATGGGAGACATTCGATGGAAAACGAATCGGATCAATTGACGGTTGATGAAACGCTCGAAGCGGAAACGGTCGAAGCGCTGCGCCGGTTGTTCGACAACGATCCGGCGCCGGATCGGACAACGCCTGCCGAGCGCCGCGAATCATCGACGATGATCGGCGAAGTGACTGATACGCACCATCCCGATGCGATGGGCCTCATTCGCGTGAAGTGGGCATTGCGGGACGACACGACATGCGAACGCTGGCTCGAATGCGTGGACGGCGTGAAGCCTCGCATCGGCGATCGTGTGCTGCTGCAATCGCCGGCGAACTGGCCCGAGTACCTGATCGCCGGGCTGTTGATGCGGAAAGGGCATGGTGATCCGGTACAGCCGGTGGTCGAGCCCGCAATGGCGCTTTCCCTTGAAGCCGGCAAGTGCGTGCAGATCGCGGATGCATCGGGCTGCCCGCTGCTGCAGGTGCGGGCCTCGCCTGACGGGCCTGTCGTCACACTGCTGAACCGAAACGTGAACATCGAAGTCGCCGGCAAGCTGCGGTTGAGTGCGCAGTCGCTCGAACTGGAGGGCGGGCGAGGCGGTGTCGATATCCGGACCGAGGCGGACACCGTGGTGCGCAGCCGGTACGTGCGTCTGAACTGAGAGGCAGCCTGACGCCATGCATCGCGAATTCGCCGCCATCGAATCTTCGATCGAAGCGTTCATCGATCAACCTGACGATCCGACGTTGTTGATCGAAGCGACCGATAACGACGTCGTGCCGGTTCTCAAGATGATTCAATCGCTCGACGAACGAGTCGGCGATGCGGTATTCCTGAATTTTCCGTTTCCTTGCGACTCTGCCGAAGCGTATTTGCAGACCTGCATGGAGGCACTTGCACGTCAGATCGACGAAGCGAGCAGCGCGCGCGTCGAGCGTGGCGAAACAGGCTGGCTACCGTTGCCGCTGACCTGCACCGATCCGAGGCGCGCGCCGGCAACACGGCTGCGCGATGCCGTCACGCACGTTCGCACGCTGATGCCGGAAGGTACCAAGGTCGTCTGGGCGTGGTTGCCGTCACCGCTCGGCGATTTCGGCGGCTTCGCGAAGTTGGTGCTGCAATGCCTGGCGCTGAACGGCTTTGAGGAATGGATGGAAGGACATCGATTCTGTATCCGTGATGACCGGAAACATCCGTGCCTGATTCCGCTTGCACGCGACAGAAAGGCCGAGCATGTACTGATTCTTCCCGTCGATTTCTCGTCAGAGAAGGCGACCCGCCACCTGGTCGACATTGCGAACGATGCGGCCCATTCGATCGAGCAGCGCATGGGCGCCTTGATGCAGATTGCCGGGATCGACCTTGCGCATGGCAGGCTGCCCGAAGCGCAGCGCAAGTACTACGCGCTCTTTTCATTTCATGCGGAGCGGAAGGATTCGACCGGTTGCGCGGTCGCGTTGCACGGACTGGGTGACGTGGCGTTGCGCCACGGGTCGCCGCGTGATGCGAAGGACTGGTACCTGCGCGCACTGCCGGCAGCGCTCGATGGCCGGAATCTGATGGTTGTGCTCAACGCGTTGATGGCGACGGGGGGCTGTTGCAACACGCTCGGCGAGCACGCAAAGGCGGCGACTTATTTCGATCTGGCGAGCGGCGCAGCCGGCAGGCTGATGCTCGTGCACACGAAGATCGAGGCGATGGAGAAGGGCGGTGTCGCGTTGCTGGCATGTGGGCAGGCGGCGGAAGCCGCGAAAAGCTGGATCGTCGCGAAGGGCTTGTGCGAGCAGTTCGGCTGCGAACGGCAGCGCATCAACCTCCTCGATCGGCTCGTATCGCTTTATGGAAACGCCGGACTGAAAACCGAGGCGAGGGCGTACGAACTCGAAAAGGATCCGCAGCACATGGCCCGGTTGCGGGGCGCCATGACGCCGGGCATGCGCGACACAATGGCGGGAAACGAGAGGGCACGACCGTGAGTGAAACGGCAAGCCGTTTGACGCGTGCGTCCGAGCCCACCGAGAGCCATACCGCGCCTTCTGAATCCAGGACCGACACCGCGTGCGATTCGCTGCTCGGTACGGTCAAGTCGACCTTCGATCCGTTCAAGCAGACGTTCTCGTCGGAAGGCGGCGCAATCCACCATGTCAGCGAGGCGGTGAATGCGCTTGCCTCCGTCCAGAGCATGCCGTCGCAGTTGCTCAATACGGGTATTGCGCAGATCCCGCTGCTCGACAAAATGCCGGGGATGCCGGCTGCGACGATCGGCGTTCCTCATCTCGGCACGCCGCATGCGCATGCCCATCCGCCGAGCAACGGCTTTCCGTTGCCCAGCGTCGGCCTGACGATCGGTAGCGGTTGTTTGAGCGTGTTGATCGGCGGTATTCCGGCCGCCCGCGTGCTGGATATCGGCTATGCGCCGACTTGCGGCGGATTGACGCCTTACTTCGACATTCAGACCGGGTCGAGCAATACGTTCATCGGCGGAATGCGTGCCGCGCGCATGGGAATCGACATGACGCGGCACTGCAACCCGATGGGGCATATCGGAAAGTCCGGTGGGAAGGCTGCGAGCGCTGCGGAGAAAAGCGAAGAGGTGGCGAGCGAGGCGGCGCAGGTGACGGGTCGGGCAAAAGCGTTGGGGAGAGCAGGGAAGGCGTGGTCGGTTGGTAACGCGGCGCTCGGGCCGGCGTCAGGGGCGGCGACTGCTGCTGATGACGCGTCTCAAGGGGAGATCGGCGCGGCGGCAATGATGGCCGCGCAGACCGCCGCGGATCTCGCGTTCATGATGCTCAGCAACCTGATGGGCAAGGACCCTGGTATCGAACCAAGCATGGGGACATTGCTGCTGGGGAACCCGACGGTGTTGATCGGCGGGTTTCCGCTGCCAGACTCGCAGATGATGTGGCATGGGGCGAAGCATGGGATCGGGAAGAAGGTCCGAGGTCGAATGGCAGCCAAGCGGAAAGGAGCCGCTCCGTGCAGGGATGGACATCCCATCGACGTGGTTAGGGGCACCGCAGAGAATGAGTTTGTCGACTTCGAAACGAGGATTGCGCCCGCGTTCAAATGGGAACGCTACTACTGCAGCGGCTGGAATGAGCAGGATGGAGCACTTGGCTTTGGATTCCGGCATAACTTTCAGCACGAGTTGCGTCTGCTGCGCACACGAGCAATCTATGTCGACGCGCTCAACCGGGAATATCCGATTCGCCGGAATGCAGCCGGCCGTTACGAAGGCATCTTCGCCGGCTACGAACTGAAGCAGCAAGACGAGCGTCGCCTCGTGCTCCGTCACGGCCGGCTCGGTGACATGACTTTCGAGCGTGCGAACGAAGGTGACCGCGTGGCCAGGGTCGTGAACCATGTCCGGGATGGTGTCGAGAGCACGCTGGAATATGCCCGCAACGGCGCACTCATGCGCATCGTCCAGGTGGAAGGCCCTGGCCGTCGTCGGCAGTTGATCGACTTCAGCTACGATGACCGCGGTCGTATCGTTGAGGTTTACCACACGGCCCCGCACGGAGAGACGAAGCGTATCGTTCGCTACCGTTACGACATGGCCGGATGTCTGGCGGCATTTACCGATTCCCTCGGCGCGGTGACGTCGCACGGGTATGACGACCGGTGCCGGATGGTCCGGGAAACGGACGCGAATGGTTACTCATTCTTTTACCGATACGACAGCCAGGACCGCTGCGTTGAGAGTAGTGGCCAGGACGGGCTGTGGCACGTAGTGCTCGACTACCAGCCAGGCCGCACCATGGTGACGCGTGCCGATGGCGGCAAGTGGACGTTCCTGTACGACGGGGCGCGGACGGTGACGCGCATTATGGATCCTTATGGGGGGGCAACCGAGCGCGTGACTGGCGACGACGGCCGAATCATTCGCGAGGTCGATTCGGGCGGACGCGTGATGCGCTGGCTCTATGACGGGCGCGGGAATAACACGGGACGCATCGACCGCTGGGGAAATCGCTGGCCGACGAGAGACGAAGCGCCGGCCTTACCCAACCCATTGGCGCACACCGTACCGGCTACGCCGCTCGGTCTGCAATGGGGAGAGGCCAAGCCTACTGAGCTGACAGATTCGGTTCTGCTTCCGCCAGAAATACAGAAAGTTGCGGAATCGCTATTTCAGAAAAACGCATTTTCTCCCAGCGAGCAGCATGATGCCAGGGGCCGAGTCGTTGCTCGTACAGACGAACGCGGTGGAGTTGAGCGGTTCCGGCGCGACGCCGCCGGAAATATTGTGCAACTCTGCGACAAAGACGGACGCGAGCACCACTATGGCATCGCGTCATGGAGCCTGCGCGATAGCGAGACCGATCCATTAGGTAACACCGTGCGATACCGGTATTCGCACAAGCAGGAAATCACGGCTATCGTCGATGCGAACGGCAACGAAAGCACCTATGCGTATGACCTCAAAGGTCGAATGATCAGCGTCACACGGCACGGTGTGGTGCGTGAGACTTACCTGCACGACGTAGGCGACCGGCTGATCGAAAAACGCGATGGGGCCGGCAACGCATTGCTGCGTTACGAGGTGGGCGAGGACGGTTTGCAAAACAAGCGCATCCTTGCGAGCGGCGAAACGCATACCTACGCGTACGACCATAGCGGCAACTTTACCAAGGCGTCGACGGAAAAATTCGATGTCACGCTCACATACGACGCATACGGTCACCGCACATGCGACAAGCGTGATGGACGTGGTATCGAGCACAGCTTCGTTGGTGGACGTCTCGAGAGCACGACCTATTTCGGACGCTTCGTCGTGCGTTACGAAGCGAGTTCAGCAGGCGAAGTCGTGATTCATACGCCGGGTGGACGCGTGCATCGTCTTCAGCGCGCAGCTGACGGCACGGTACTGCTTCGACTTGGCAATCTCACCAATGTGCTGTGTGGGTTTGATGCGGACGGTCGATGCACCGGGAGGCTGAGTTGGCCAGAGGGCGGCACGACAAAGATCCATAGCGTGCAATACCGGTACAGCGCGATGGGCGAGTTGCGGTCCGTGATCGATAGCACGCGCGGCACAACGGAATACCAATACGATGCCACTCACCGGTTGGTCGGCGAGACTTGCGATGGACGGACCGTTCGACGCTTTGAGTACGACCGCGGGGGTAACCTCTTGTCGATGCCGACGTGCCAATGGATGCGCTATGCCGAGGGCAACCGCCTTCTAAGCACCGCGTGCGGTTCGTTTCGCTACAACAGCCGTAATCACGTTGCCGAGCAGATAGACGAACATAACCGTCGTACGACCTATCACTACAATAGCCTCGATCTGCTGACGCGGGTCGAATGGAGCGATCGCCAGGAGATCTGGAGCGCCGAGTATGACGGCCTGTGCCGGCGTATCGTAAAAACGATGGGGCAAGCGCGCACCCAGTACTTCTGGGACAGCGACCGTCTGGCCGCGGAGGTTGCCCCAGACGGCAGATTGAGGATCTACGTCTATGTGAATGAGCTGTCGTATCTGCCGTTCATGTTCATCGATTTCCCGAGCTGCGACGCCGATCCGGAATCCGGCGACGCATACTACGTTTTCGGCAATCAGGTCGGGCTGCCTGAGTGGATCGAGGACGACAAGGCGCGGATTGTCTGGCGCGCCGAAGAGATCGAGCCTTACGGCTCGATTCGCGTAGCAACGGGTAATGCGATCGAGTACGATCCTCGTTGGCCGGGGCATTGGTTCGACGTTGAAACCGGATTGCACTACAACCGGTTCCGATCATACCGTCCAGCCCTCGGGCGCTATCTGCAATCCGATCCCGCCGGACAATCGGGAGGGCTCAACCTGTATGCGTACACGTCGAATCCGCTCGTCGCAGTAGACGTCCTGGGGCTGGACGCGTGTCCAGAACATGGGGGGCAGCCATCCAGCGAGTGCCCCGATTGCGAGAGTAAAGAGAATCCGGGTACGACGGATCGAGATAAAGCTCAGGAAAGGAAGAACAAGGAGATCCGAGCGCTCAACGAACAGATCGCGGACCTGCAGGTGAAGCTCGCCAAACTGGATGCCCACATTCAAGACGAACACGGGAACATGTGGGAAGCACCGCATATCGTGGAGCGCGACAGCATAAATAGCGGGATCGCACGAAGGCAAAAGGATATATCGGAACTGCAGACCGACTTACGCACGCGCACCCCTACAACCGCCCTGACCAACAAGGTGAATAAAGGCGTCAGATTCGGGATGGACGACCCGGCTTTCCCGGCTTCATCGGGAATGAAGATCACTCAAAGACTCCATGCCGATCATATCGTCAGCTATAAGGCAATCACCAACATGGACGGCTTCTGGGACTTGACCGTTGAGAACCAGATAAAGGTATTGAACTACGAGGACAATTTTGTTGGCCTCAGTGCGCCGGCAAATGAGTCGAAGGGGAGCAAAAGCTTTGAAGAGTGGACAAGGTACGAGAAGGGCAAGGTTGATGTTGACCCGGAGTTTCGCGAAAAGATGATGGAGCAGGAAAAGAAATTGCGTCCTAGGTTGCAACAATACATCCATCAATTGCTTGGCGAACAGCGTGCCCAGTAGCATTTGCCATACATATACCAATCCGGGACTGAGCAGGGAGCGCGCTCATGCTCGACGCCGCAATGCCGTAGCGACCGTTGTGGAAACCCAAAGCGCAGCAAAGCAGAAGACGATGGGCATAGAAAGGAGCGTTCGAGAAATGGACAAGAAAGCGGTGCTCGCCAAACTGGAATGGTTCATCGACTCACCGAAGCTTGCGACTACGCCGAACGAAGTGCCGTCGCGAGCCAACGTGCCGGAGTCGTGGTTGAACATCCTGCAGTGCAATCCTCGTACCAAGCGAGACGCTGTGCTTGAAGGTTTGAGGGGATTCGTGGCCAATGTCCCGTCAGTCGAGCACTTCGTGCGAACCCGGTTGCAAGATGTGCTGATCCTGTTCCAGAGCGAATCACCATCTCTTCTGTACGTCTATACCGCCGATCGAGGAGATATCAACTTCTTCGAAGGTCGCCTTCCAGCCCAAGAGGCCGTACCCGAGCAGCTTTGTGGCGTTTGGCAATCGGTGCCACGAGACCTGCGGCGGTTTTACTCTGAGGTCCACGATGGCTGGACTTTTCTCGCTTCTAACGCAATGGGACCGCTACCGCTACGCGATTGGTGTCCGCTTTCGGCGAATCAGTTCGATCTGAGCCTCGACACCATAGCCCGGATGCCAGTTGATCCTCAACAGGTCATCACGGTTTTCCACAACGGGGCGGGTGACTATTTGTGCTTGAACTTTGCTGCTCGCAGCAACGACGGCATTGCGTCCGGGCTTATCTATTGGCATGAAAGGCCTACGGAGCCTGATTTTGTGGACTTTTGGCCAGCCATGAACACTTGGCTCGGCATTTTTCTGGAGAATGCCGATCCGTACCCGTGAGGGCCGCAGGGCAAGGTCACCACGCGGGCCAAGTCCGGAAGCGAAGCCAGTCGAACAAGTTCAGAACGGCTTGGAATGCAACTAGACGTGACCATGTGGAACCAATTCGATCGGTTGACGTGCTCGAATGGGCAACAAATTGGGAGTTCAAGATCGTCGCGAACCTTCTTAGGGCGGCGGGCGATTCTTTAATTTTACATAACGTGAATTATCGGTAATTTGTGTGTGGGTCCCAAGTTCAGATGTCGCGTTTGGGGGTGCGTAAGCTGTTCGACCTCCGCTCACCATCCAGCCGGTAAACGCAACCGCACACGGCCACCTGTCCAATTCCCGCAAGTATCCAGAGGCCGTTACTGGCCGTTTTATTGACCTTGCTGCAAACGTGTACAGTGGACGTGACCCGGAACACCGCGGCGATCGTCCGACATCGCGCCCCGGGTTTCCCCGCATACGCAAAGAAGATTCGCCATGTCCAATGCTTCCTTGCCGATCGAGCCGACCCAGCTCCGTCGATACCGCTATTTCGAGTCGGTCGATATCGACGACACGCGGGAACGGATCGCCGCGGTGCTGCAGCCGCATCGACTCATCCCGGGCAGCTCGCGCGGCGGCTATTCCGCGTACATGGACTACGTGCGGATCGACAGTGTCGGGTTCGGCACGATCGGTTACGACGTCGCGATGGGCGTCGATGCCGGCGAAATCGAGGATTACTATCTCGCGATCCTGAGCCTCGGCGGCTATGCGGACGTGAGCGTCGGCGGCCGGCGCATGATCGTCGGGCCGGCGCAGGGTGTCATCGTGAGCCCGGCCAGCCATTTCGGTGCCACGTTCTCTCGCGACTGCGAGCAGTTCTTCGTGCGCGTCGACAAGCACGCGATCCTGTCTCACACCGGCTACGACCATCTGCAGATCGAGCCGGTGCTCGACCTTTCCCGCTCCGAACTCTTGCCGTGGCTGATGCAGTTGCGCGTCATGACATCGTCGCCGGAGACCGTCGCGCTCGCGCAGCGCGACCGCCGCATCGCGCTCGAATTCGAGCGGCTCGTGATCTCGCTCCTGCTCGCCGGCCAGCCGCATCACTGCCAGGCGCGATCCGGCGGAACGGCGCTCGTGCCGCGCACGGTCAAGCGCGCGGAAGCCTATATCGCCGAGCACGCGTGCGAGCCGATCACGCTGGCCGATATCGCGCTGGCGGCCGGCGTGCCCGTGCGCACGCTGCTCGACGGGTTTCAACGCTTTTCGCGCGGCAGCCCGATGCAGCTGGTCCGCGAACGTCGCCTCGAACACGCACGCGACCGATTGCGGCAAGGCCGCGACACCGATCGCGTGGCCGACGTGGCGCTCTGTTGCGGCTTCGCGAATCTGGGCCGATTCGCCGCCCTGTACCGCGAAACGTTCGGAGAATCGCCGTCGGATACGTTGCGGCGCGCGCGCCAGTCCGCCGCCTGAGCGGAAATTCTGCGCGCGCCGGACAGGCGCTGCGATTGCCGGATATTCTCGGCACATTCGCCCGCATACAGTGGACTCCTCTGAATTCAACGGAGCCGCTGGATGTCCCTGCTCAGAATCCGCGTCGAGCGCATCGATGCACTGACGCCCGCAATCCGCCGATTGCATCTCGTCGCCGCCGATGGCGGCCCGCTACCCGGGTTCGCCGCCGGCGCGCACATCGGCGTGCACGTGCCGCTCTCCCCTCGTTCGCGACGGCGCGCGTATTCGCTCGTGAACGCCGGCGGCAGCGCCGATTCGATTGACCGTTACGAAATCGCGGTGCTGCGCGAAGCGGCCGGAAGCGGCGGTTCGCAGTGGATGCACGCCTGTGCGCCCGGCGACGAATTCGACATCGATCCGCCCCGGAACGATTTTCCGCTCGTCGCGGACGCACACCGGCACTTGCTCGTGGCCGGCGGCATCGGCATTACGCCGATTCTCGCAATGGCGCGCGAACTGACGAGCAGCGGGCGGCGGTTCACGCTGCACTACGCCGCGCGCGACGCGATGTCGATGGCCTATCGCGACGAGGTCGCCGCGCTACCGGGTGCGACATGCTGGTTCGACGACGGCGAACCGTCGCGCGGCCTGCCGCTGGCCGACGCGATCGGCGCGCCCGAGAGCGGTACGCATCTGTACGTGTGCGGCCCCGCCGGGCTCATCGAGGCGACGCTCGCGGCCGCGCGGCATCTCGGCTGGGGCGACGACGCGCTGCATTGCGAACGCTTTGCCGCGCCGGTCGCGACGGTGGAAGACGCCACGGTCGAAGTGCGTCTCGCCGGTTCGGGGCGCGTGCTGAACGTGCCACCCGGCACGTCGATTCTCGACGCGATGATCGAAGCCGGCCTCGATCCGCTCTACGACTGCCGGCGCGGCGATTGCGGCGTGTGCGCGGTGCGCTTGCTCGACGGCGACCCCGATCACCGCGACATCTGTCTGAGCGACGACGACCACGCGAGCGGCGCGTTCTGTCCATGCGTGTCGCGCGCGCATGGCGCGCATCTCGTGCTGGATCTTTGACCCTTCCCTTCGAGGTACCCCCATGAGCGTTACCAACGAGACACTGGCCGGGCTGGTGCGGCCCGACAGCGTGCACAAGCGCCTCTATACCGATCCGGCGATCTTCGCGCTGGAAATGGAGCGGATCTACGGCCGCGCGTGGATCTACGTCGGCCACGAGAGTCAGGTCAAGACGGCCGGCGACTATCACACGACGCGCATCGGCGACCAGGACGTCGTGATGGTGCGCGCATCCGACGGCACGATCCACGTGATCTACAACCGGTGTCCGCACAAGGGGGCGAAAGTCGTACCCGACGGCGACGGCTCGGTCGGGAAGTTCTTCCGGTGTCCATATCATGCATGGACGTTCAGGCACGACGGCACGCACCTGTCGGCGCCGCTGCGCAACGGCCTGCTGAACACCTGCTTCGACCCGAAGCATCCGGATTTCTCGATGCGCCGCGTCGCGCGCGTGGACAGCTATCGCGGCTTCGTATTCGCCAGCCAGAGCAACGATGGCCCGGATCTGCGGACCTTCCTGAACGGCGTCGTGTCGTCGATCGACAACCTGTGCGACCGCTCCCCGGTCGGCGAGGTCGAAGTCACGGGGGGTGTGTTCCGCGTCCTGCAGCGCTCGAACTGGAAAGTGTTCTACGAGAACCTGCATGACACGATGCATGCGCCGGTCACCCACGAATCGTCGGTGGTGTCGGCCCGCGCGCAGGCGGCGGAGATGGGCGCGATGCCGTTCGAGCTGCTCATCATGGACGGGAACGGCGAGCCGTACGAATTCTGGGAAAAACTGGAATTGCGCGCGTACGCATACGGCCACGGCTACATGGAAGGTATTTTCGACCCGGCGGCTGCCGAACGCGATTCGGTGTCGAGCGCGCATTTCGCGGTGCTCGCGGAGGTTTACGGCGAAGAACGCGCACGCCGGATTCTCGGCATGAACCGCCACAATACCGTGATCTACGGCAGCGGTTCCCCGCATACGGTGTTTCAGCAGTTCCGCGTGATTCGTCCGATTGCGGTGGACCGGACGCTGGTCGAAATCCAGCTGTTTCGCCTGAAAGGCGCGCCCGATGCCGTGTTCGACCGCGCGTTGACCTACGCGAACGTGATCAATTCGCCGTCGTCGAACGTGATGCCCGACGACGTCGAAGTCTACGCGCGCTGCCAGGAAGGCAACCAGACCCGCGGCGGCGAGTGGGTGAGCATGCATCGCTACGTGGGCACGGATCGCGCGACGGACGACGGCTTCGTGTCGATCAACGGCACCAGCGAATTGCCGATGCGCAACCAGTTCGCCGCGTGGAAACGCTTCATGGTCGACGAGGCCGCCCCGACGGCGCGCACGCGCGAAGGAGACGCCTGATGCTGCACGATCCGGCTTTCGATCTGTCGACCGTCGTGGTCGACGCCCCTGCCCTCGCCTTCGACGCAGCGCTGCACGCGCAGGCGGCACAGTTCCTGTTTCGCGAGGCGCGGCTGCTCGACACGCGCGCATTCGACGCTTGGCTCGACACGTGGACACCCGACGGGATGTACTGGCTGCCACACGAGCCGGGCCAAGCCAATCCGCGCGACCATATCTCGCTCTTCTGGGAGGATGCGACGCTGCGCGAAGTGCGCGCGGCCCGTGTGACGAACCGGCGCAACTGGTCGCAACAGCCGACGACGCGCACCGCGCGCGTCGTCGGCAACGTGATCGTCGACGGCCGCGATGCGGCCGGCCGGCTGGTGGTCCACTCGACACAGATCGTCAACGAATGGCGGATCGGGCAGCGCACGCTCGCCGGGCTCGTCACGCACAAGCTCGATACGAGCGGCCCGGACTGGAAGATCTATCTGAAGCGCGTCGATCTCATCAACTCGACCGATGCGCTCGCGAACCTGGAGGTATTCGTGTGAACGCCGCATCGCTGCCGATACCGCTTGCGCGCACCGCCGTAATCGCGCTGCATTACCAGAACGACGTGCTCGACCCGCGCGGCAAGATTCGCGTCGGCTTCGACGCGGACCAGCCCGGCCGCGCGGCGGTGCTCGACGCGGCCCGCGCGCTGATCGCCGGCGCGCGCGGGCTCGGCTTGCCGATCGCGCATGTCCGCATTGCCTTCCGCGAGGATTACGTGGACTTGCCGCGCAATGCGCCGATTTTCGTGCGCACGGCCGAGCTCGGCGCGTTGCGCGACGGCAGCTGGGGCGCGCAGTTTTACCCGACGCTCGAACCCGATCCGGCGCGCGCGCTCGACCATGTCATCCATCATCAATGTACGAGCGGCTTCATCGGTACGCCGCTGGAACGGATCCTCGCGGCGCACGACGTGCGTCACCTGATCGTCGCAGGCGTCGCCACGCATTCGACCGTTGAAATGACTGTCCGCCATGCCGCCGATCTCGGCTATCGCGTGACCGTCGCGGCTGATGCCTGCGCGTGCGCGGATCGTCGACAGCACGATGCATCGATAGAGTCGATGCGCTTGATCGCGGGCATTTCCAGTGTGGCCGAGTTGTTCGGCCGCGCGCCGCAAACGGAGGGCGCATGAACGTTTCGCCTTCTCCCGAATCGTCCTCGCAGACGAGTCCGGCCAGCCCGCGCGCGCGTCTCGCGGGCAAGGTCGCGATCGTCACCGGCGCGACGCAGGGGCTCGGCGCCGACATTGCGCGCGCCCTCGCGAACGAAGGCGTTGGCGTGTTGATCGCCGGGCTCGATGTCGATGCGGGACACGCGCTGGCCGCTTCGATCGGCGCATCGGCGCGCTTCGCACGCACCGACGTCACCGACGACGCACAACTCGACAGCGCGATCGCGACCGCCCTTACCGTCTTCGGCGGCCTCGACATCGTCGTGAACAATGCGTGCAGCTACGACGACGCAGGCCTCGCATCGACGCGCGAACAATGGTCGCGCCTGCTCGACGTCAATCTCGTGTCGGCGGCGATCCTGGCGCAGAAAGCCGCGCCGCATCTGCGGCGACGCGGCGTGATCGTCAACCTCGGCAGCGTGGGCGGCAAGTTCGGCGCGGCCGGGCGCGCGCTGTATCCGGCGTCGAAGGCAGCGTTGCTGCAGCTGACGCGCAACCTCGCCGTGGATCTGGCGCCGCGCGACCTGCGGGCAATCAGCGTATCGCCGGCCTGGACGTGGTCGCCATCGCTGGAACGGCTCGCGGGCGGGTCGGTCGATGTCGCGGACCGCGTCGGCCGGCCGCTGCACGTCCTGGGCCGCGTCGGTCGCGGTGACGAGATCGGGCGCATCGTCGCGTTTCTCTGCTCGGACGATGCATCGTGGCTCACCGGCATCGACGTACCCGTCGACGGCGGTTTTTCTATCCTGGGGCCGGATCAGGGCCGCTCGCCGCGCGAATGGTTCGAGCGGCACGCAGCGCAGTAGCGAACCGTTCGGCTCGCATTCCTCCCCCTACTCCATCGGGACTTCATCCATGACGAAGCACATCAGAATAGTTCGGGGCGACACGGCGTTCGACGCCTATCTCGCACTGCCGGAAGCCGGCCGTGGCCCGGTCATCGTATTGCTGCAAGAAATATTCGGCGTGAACGCCGAGATCCGCGAAGTGGCGGATCTCTATGCGGCCGAGGGCTATGTCGTCATTGCACCGGACCTGTTCCACCCGTTCGGCTCGAACATCGAACTCGGTTACGGCGAAGCCGACCATGCCAAAGCATTCGACTATTACACGCGCCTCGATGTGGCCGGCGCCGTCGACGATATCCGCGCGACCGTTGCCCATGCGCGCACGTTGCCCGAATCGACCGGCCGGGTCGGCGTGCTCGGCTTCTGTCTCGGCGGCAAGCTCGCCTGGCTCGCCGCGGCCCAGGGCGACGTCGATTGTGCGGTCGGCTATTACGGCGTCGGCATCGAGCAGTCGCTCGAACTGGCCGAGCGCATCGCGTGCCCGCTCGCGCTGCATTTCGGCGCCGACGATCCGCTCAATCCGCCCGAGACCGTGACGGCGATACGCGCGGCGCTGGACGGCAAGCCGAACGCGAAGCTTTACGTCTACGAGGGCGCCGGCCACGCATTCAGCCGTAACGGCCCGACCTTCGTCAAGGCCGCGGCGATGTCCGCGCATACGCGCAGCCTCGCGGTGTTTCGCAAGGTGCTCGGCCCCGACTACGACCTGGGTGCACTCGCCGATCACCACTTCCATCTGGAGTTCGCCGCGCGCGATCCCGAGGAGACGATGCGGACGATGGTGCCCGAGCCGTACGTGAATCACGTGCCGACCATGACGGGCGGCACCGGGTACACGGAACTGAAGCGCTTCTACACGCACCATTTCGTCCACAACAATCCGGCTGACATGGCGATGGCGCCGATCTCGCGCGTGATCGGCGTCGATCGCATGGTGGACGAATTCATCCTGACGTTTACGCACGACCGGGAGATCGACTGGTTGCTGCCCGGCGTCGCGCCGACCGGCAAGCGTGTGGAGATTCCGATGGTCGCCGTCGTCGCATTCCGCGGGCCCAAGCTCTACAACGAACACATCTACTGGGACCAGGCGAGCGTGCTCGTGCAGCTCGGGTTGCTCGATCCACACGGGTTACCGGTCGCCGGCGTCGATGTCGCACGCAAGCTGCGCGACGAGACGTTGCCGTCGAATACGCTGATGGCACGCTGGCGCGAGAGCGAACCGGCCCGATCCGGGTATGACATTGTTATCGGAAAGAAGCGCCGCGTCTGAACATCCATGGGCAGGCCCTCGCCAACGCCGAACAAGACCTGACCTGCCCTGGAATTTTCAGCCCGATCGAAGCTCGAGAAAATGGCTCCCGCATACCGCCAAGGAAGGCGGTGCACCTGGAAAACGGATTCGGTCATGGCTTCCGTACAACCCGGTGCCCTATAGGAAGCATGCTCACAGGAGCCTTCACGTAAAGCGCAGCAAGGCTCCAATGCGCGAAGCATTTTTGTAATTTGTAAGTAATGCGATTGTAATTGTCGCGTCACTCGCTATCGGCAAGCTTGCGGGCTTCTTTGTGAGGGAGGCTCAAGCATGTCGAATACCAAGAATCCAATGATCAACCCACTGGCCGAGGCCATGCCTCCGCAGCCTGAGCGCCGCCGCTTCGTACGCCAGGTCGCACTGGGTGCGGTTGCCATCAGCGGGGTGGCGCTGGCCGGCTGCGGCGGCGGGGATGACGGCGGCTCTTTCGGAGGCAGTGGCAACCCGAAGGTCGCGTTCGCGCACGGCGTGGCCAGCGGTGACCCATTGGCCGACCGAGTGATCCTGTGGACACGCGTGAGCACCGAGTCCAGCCAGGAGATCGTCCTGCACTGGGAGGTCGCCAGTGACGCGGGCTTCACGAACATCGTCGCCAGCGGGGAGGCGCGCACCTCGGCTGCGCGCGACCACACGGTCAAGATCGATGCCATGGGCCTGTCGACCGGGCGCAGCTATTGGTACCGCTTCAAGGCCTACGACCAGCTCTCTCCGGTTGGCCGCACTCGAACGCTGCCGAAGGCAGGCATCTCTCAGGTGCGATTGGCAGTGCTCTCGTGCTCCAACTACCCGTCCGGCTTCTTCAATGTCTATGCCGATGCGGCCAAACGCAACGACCTGGACGCCGTTCTGCACCTGGGCGACTACATCTATGAATACTCGCGTGAAGACATCAGTGCCGTAGCCCCGCAGGCGGCTGAGCTCGGCCGCCTGTTCGAACCTGCCCACGAGATCGTGAAACTGGACGACTATCGTCGCCGCTACGCACAGTACCGCGGTGACGCGGACCTGCAGGCGCTACACGCCGCCCTGCCCATGATTGCGGTGTGGGACGACCACGAGTTCAGCAACGATACCTGGCGCGACGGCGCGCAGAATCACCAGCCCGCAGAAGGCGACTTCGCCGCGCGCAAGGCGGCTGCCATCCAGGCCTACCACGAATGGATGCCCATTCGCAGCGGTGCCAATGCCGAGCAGATCTACCGCAGCTTCGACTTTGGCGGCCTGCTGGCCCTGCACATGTTGGACACTCGCGCGATTGCTCGCGACAAGCAGCTCTCCTACGCGAACTACGTTACCCAGGCCGGGTTCGACGCGGCCGGCTTCGCCAGCGCCATCGGCAACCCGGCACGCCAACTGCTCGGAACCACTCAGACCAACTGGCTGGCCAAGCAGATGGCCGCCTCCACCGCCACCTGGCAGGTGCTGGGCCAACAGGTGCTGATGGGCCACCTCGAGTTACCGTCTCCGTTGCTGTTTGGAATGATGGGCGTGGGAGGTGTGTCGTTGACCAGGTACATGGAGATTGCGGCCAAGGCGCAGACCGCGCCGCAGACGCTGACGCCAGAGGAGCTGGCCGTGCTGAAGGCGCCCTCCATTCCCGCCAGTCTGGATTCGTGGGACGGCTACCCGGCTGCGCGCGAAACCGTGCTGGAGATGGCGCGCAATCTGGATAAGAACCTCGTGGTACTGGCTGGCGATTCGCACAATGCCTGGGCCAGCGACCTGCTCGATGGACAGGGCCGCCAGGTTGGCGTCGAGTTCGCCACCCCATCGGTGAGCTCGCCCGGTATGGAGCAATCCATAACCAACGTGAAGCCAGCCGCGCTGAGTGCCACTCTGACGAACTTGGTGGAACCGCTGAAGTATTGCGACACTTCGCGGCGTGGCTACGTCGTGCTGACCGCGACGCGCGATGAGTGCGTGGCCGAATTCACCTACGTGGACACGATTACCAGCCGGAACTACCGGGCCATCACTGACAAGCGCCTGCGTGTCCTGCCGGGCGCGGCCAATCGCAAGATCGTGGCTTGAGTTCGCCAAGGAGTCTCGTTCGTTGACGTCGATTTCAACACCATCAAGTACGACCGTTCGCGCTCGGCCCAATGCCAGGTCAAGGTACCGCTACCCACCGACACGGGCTGGTCCCAGTCCTTCACCACGCTCAACAACCAGTCACCAAGGTGGGGGGCTGGTAGGCCTTCATGCACGCGCTCTCGTGCGCCGTCACCGGTGCGTCGGTCGCGGCGACGCGCAGCTGGAATTCCTTGAAAACGACTCACTGGATTCACAATGCACACCTACGGGCTGATACTCGGCGCCAGTGTGTATTTACCTGCGGGGTCATCTCCAGCCCAAGTTCAGGACATCGCTGCCTGCCGGCAAAAGCGCATGGCTACGCTGGCCGCTCGACCGCACGCCGAACTGCGCAAGTGCGGCGCTTGCCATGCCAATGATCAAACGCCCCGATCCTTCAATGGGACGTCGCTAGCTGCCTTATCGTGAGCAGTGCTCTGCGCAACCTCTCCGAATGCTCAGCATATGGCGCGAGTTGTGCCGAGGGGCGTCGCTGATGGGTCGCACACGATCGAGTGGCGTTCGTTGCCCGGCCCTCTTACGGACAGGCTCCGCATGTGGGAATGCAATGCCCTCCGCCGACAAATCCCGCTATCGCTTGCCTGACGGGCAACAGGCCCGCTTAGGTGAGTTGGTTGTTCCTTTGCTCCCCGGACCCGAGTTACGGACGCACTTCCCGAAATGCCTGCTTTTGAGGATCCCACGCAAATGCGGCCCCCACACACGCGCCGTTTTCGACCGTTACCCCCGCCACGCTCAACTCCGGCGCAGGTCCGTCCTTTTTCACCTTCACCGTATCGATGCCCCAATCGCACAACGCACCATGAGCGGGGGTCAGCGCCTGGACGAGATCGCCGGTTTTCTTGTCCCGCACCTCGATCACGCGATCGAGCGTGGCGATCGATGGAATGACGAAATACCAGCGATCCGTGGATGCCGCCTGAAGTATCGGAACCGGCTCGGCGCCGTATGCGCTGTAGGCGACGAGGTTCAAATGGATGGGCAGTTTCTGTCCGCTGCGGTAACTGACCCAGGTGCCATCGTACGACTTGGGCGGATTGATATCGCTCGGCAGTGCGAGCCGGGCGGCCGGCAGCCCGTCGGCGTCGAGCTCATCGATGTGGGTGTCCCCCGACGTATGGGAGATCGTGGGCTTGAGCCGGATGGGGGTGCGGTGCCGGTCGTAGAAATAGACCCCCGTGGTCACGGTATTGACGAGGGACAGGTACAACGTAACGGGTTGCTTTCCAATGGTCCCTTGAAACAGGGAAGCGGCTTGGGCAGCCGGTGCGCCGAGTCCCGACAAGGTCAGGCCCGACAATGCCACGACGGCTTTAAGGTGCTTGATCATCGGTTCATTGGCCCCTGGGTGCTGCCGGTAAATGTCAGTGTCCCGGGCGACGTGAACCGGTAGTGGTTCCAGGTCGCGAGACGGTTGCGATAGTCGATGTTGGACTCCTGCCGGACGTCGATCCGGCCGTGGGGCAGGAACCAGGGCGTTCCATCCTCTTCCAGCTTGTCGAGCGGCGTGAAGTCGCGAAACTGGCCGTTCAGAAACAGGAAGTAGCTCCGGCTGCCCGTGGAGCGATTGCCGCTGCCGTCGATAGCGAGCCGGGATGCACGGAAGTCCGTATGCCCGTCTCCGTTGTAATCGTCGAACTCCAGCGTGTCGGTGTAGTTGAAGTCCAGCTGCAGGTGATCCAGTGTCTGAATCTTGCTGCCACTGGCGCGATCGTAGACATCGATTCGATCCACCAGGCCGCCAAATTCGCCACGAGCCTTGTGTGCGTGTACGCGGAACAGATACGGACCACTTTTCCCGACCTGCAGCAGATCGCCATCGTAGGCCACGGCGGCATAGCGGCTCCCGAACATGGCCGTCTGCTTGAACTGGAACGCGGTGCGGACCCGGCTTCTCAGGTCCACCCAGTCTCCGGCCAGCTTATGATCCGTCCAGCGGAAAGAACGCAGCATCAACATCGCGAACGGCTGACCCTTCGCATCAGTTACGTCAATCGACAGATCGGGAGCCGCCTCCGGACTATCCGCCAGCGGCGTTTCCTCCAGGGGCAACAGCAGGCCGCCGTTCTGTTCGAATACGTAGCCGCTCAGGCTGGGGCCGTGATTGTCCAGACGCAGGATCAGTTGTACAGCCTGACCGCCAATGATGCCTTCCTGTACCTGGGTGTCTGTCGCCTGAGCGAATGCGGTGGAGGCCAACCACGGAGCAATGGAAAGCGTCAGTCCGGCAGCCCATTCGGTAATTTTTGTCATCGATACGAGGGACATTCAGAAATCATTCTGGTTTGAAGACGTCGTCAAGGTGGCCTGACTCAAACAAATCGGTCTCCCGGAAGCGAGACGCGATTCACACACCGCGCAGGATGCAGCGATTTTTACACAGGGCGTCGTTATTCGATCGCTTCATGGCAGCGGTCCGGGCAAATTCAGCTGGGTAGTGGAACGGACTCACTCGTGGCTCCACAACTTCCGGCGTCTGCGCATTCGGTTCGATCGCCGAGCCGACATTCACGAAGCGTTCTTGAAATGTAGCTGCGCTCTCGTCTGCTGGAACATTTTGAGGCGCACGGCGCAACCTGCTTGATCTAACCTATTACAGCAAAAGCGGCATGTGTCACAGGTGCTTGCACATGCAAACGGCACTAGCTGGACAAAGTTCGGCGAACTCTCTGCTTCCTTTGACCACTGTCGGAACCTCATTCCGGTGAACTGTCGTATATCCCGCACCCTGAAAAAACTCCGTCGCAGACTTTGTCAGCAGCCACAGCGATGAGACACCCGTCGCTCTCGCCCTCTTCTCCATTTTCTCGACCAGTTCTTGGCCTAGTCCGCGAGAGCGACCGTCACCGGCAACAACGAGCGACCGTAGCAACGCATTGCTCCCAAATCGCTCAAGTCCTACCACTCCCACGAGACCCGGGCCAACCGCTACGAGAAAATCGTCCAGGAGCGGAACGGTAACGTCAGCGATCGGCAGTTGGTTCTCCTCGAGCAGCTTTCTAATCGAATCGAGATCGTTTGGTTGCGCTTCACGAATATTCATCTTCATGTCCTTATCGAATCAGGCAACCAAAAGTAGCAGCTTGCCGGAAAAGTAAGTGGTTCCCCCGCCGGGTTTTGAACTGGCCTCTAAGAAGAGGGGCTGACCTGGGGCTCCACCCGCCTTGAACACGGAAATCCTGACACCCCCGAGCCGACCTCGCCTATACCGTACTCGATACTGTAGGCCATGTATTCATGCGAAGAGCGCATGCGGTCGGTCAATCTGTACTTGAAACGCGGGAAGCGCATCAAGCCGACCATTCGCCCGTTGGGCTACCCAGCGAAGCATTCTCTCAAGGCGTGGTGTGACGAATTCGAAAAGAATGGCGATCTGCCGGGCTACGCACGGCTCAAGCATGCCGGGACCCATCCACATCGTCCGCCAGCGTGCCGAGCGGCACGAAAATGTAGCCCTTCCCGCGCACGGTACGGATGTAGCGATAATCGCCGACCGCCTGCTCGACCAGGTTGCGCAGCCGGAAGATCAGCACGTCGAGCCCGCGCTCGGAGCGCCCGGCCACGCTCAGCCCCAGGAGCGCCAGAATCTCCGCACGCGACAGGACGCGCATCGGCTGCGAGATGAACAGTGCGAGCAGCGCGAATTCGCTGGCACGCAGCCCGAGGTCCTGTCCCGCGCGGGTGGCGCGCCGCGTGATGAAATTCACCTCGATGTCGCCAAATGCGTACGATTCGGGGTTCACCGGCTCGCGCACCGGCGCGGGGCGGTTCGGCGCGTAGCGGCGCACCGCGCTGCGCACGCGTGCGATCAGTTCCATCGGGTCGAACGGCTCCACCAGATAGTCATCCGCGCCGATTTCGAGCGCAACGACCTTGTCGACCACCTGCGCGTCGCGGCTGATCACGATCACCGGCATGTCGTGACCGGCGCGCCGCAGCGCCCCGAGCGCCATGTAGAACGTCGTGGCCGGCCGTTCGACCCGCATCACGATCAGGGTGGGCGGCGTGGCCGTCACGTGCGCCAGCAGCCGCGACGCATCGTCGAGCGCCGACGTGGCGATCTGGCAGCCGCGCAGGAGCGCGCGGATCCGGTCACGCATGCGCGGATCGGGCTCTACGACGAGAACGTGAGTGGCCATGGAAAATCGTCCAGCACGACGGCCCGCACGGCGAATCGCGACGTCACGCCGGCCCGCCTTCCGGCCGCAACGGCCGGGTGCGGCCTGCGCGAACCCGCGAGCGCGCGGCGCAAACGACTACACATGCATGCAGCAATCGAGACTCGTCAGGAAATAGCTCAGGCTCTTGCGGATCGACGTCTCGACGTCCCGCACGTCGCGGGCCGCGGGCGACTGGCCGAGCAGCGTCGCGACGATGTCGAGCGCCTCCCACGGATGCCGGTCGTCGTAGTCGGCATGCAGCTTGAGCCAGCGCATCGCGCGATGCCGCACGGCCGGGTCAAACTGCTGTTCATACGGCGATGCGCACAGCAACGCACTCCACTCGCCGGTCACGCCTTCGATCGCGTAGTTGGTCGCGGCGATGCTCGGCGCGAGCGCGTCGGTGCTGCTGCTTTTCCAGCACCAGTGGCTCAGCGCGAATCCGGCCAGCGGCGCATCGCCGTCCAGCAGCATGTCGATCGTCACGCCCGATTCCGCAGCCCAGTTGGCCCAGTGATCGACGTGGTTCTGCTCGACGCGGATATTGCGGATCAGATAGCGCCGCGCCTTCTCTTCGCCGCGCGACCGATAGGCAGCGGTCTTCACCAGGTTCATCGCCATGTACTCCGGAAACTGGCTGACCACCGCCCAGCCGGTCACGAAGAACGCGCGCAGTTGCGACGCGCGCAGCGTCCCGCCGCTCATCGCCGCGAACACCGGATGCGCACGGACACGCGCCTTCAGCTCGTCGGTCGCGCCGACCACGTCGCGCAGCCAGGCCGGATAGCTCGCCAGGTCCATCAGGTCGCCGGTCAGTTCAAATGGAGCACTCATGCGTTCGTTCCTCGCTTGGTTCAATGGAATCCCCCTTCCTGCCAGGGCGCGGGGCGGCTGAAGTAATAGCCCTGGCAATAGTCGACGCCCAGCGCGCGAAGCATCTCGGCCGTCGCCGCGTCCTCGACGTGCTCGGCGACGGTGCGGTACTGCATCACGTGTGCGATGTCGTTGATGGCGGACGCGATGCCGCGCTTGATGCTGTCGGACGTCATGGTCGCCACGAGGCCGCCGTCGATCTTCAGGTAGTCGATCGGCAACTGGCGCAGATACGAGAACGACGACATGCCGGCGCCGAAGTCGTCGAGCGCGAAGCGGCAGCCGAGGTCGCGCAGCTCGTACATGAAACGCGACGCGACCTCCAGGTTGCGGACCGCGCTCGTCTCCGTGATTTCGAAGCACAGCAGCGCCGGGTCCAGCCCCGACGCCGACAGCTCGGCGATCGCGAATTCCACGAAGCGCTCGTCGGTGATCGACATCGCCGACAGGTTCACGTTGTATTCGACGTACTGGCGTTGTTCGAGCCGCGCGAGCCGCCGGATCACGTTACGCACGACCCAGCGGTCGATCATCGTCATGTGGCCGTAGCGCTCGGCGGCCGGCAGAAAGACCGGGGAGATCAGCTTGCCGTCGGCGTCCGGGATGCGCAGCAGGATCTCCGCGCGCTCCTGCGCGCCGTGCGCCGGCTGGATCGGCACGATTCGTTGCACATACAACTGGAACGAATTCGTTTCGAGCGCCGTCTTCACGCGGCGGCTCCACTGCATGTGATACGCCTGGCGTCCCGAGTTCATGTCGCGTGAATCGGCGACATGCACGCGGTTGCGGCCGCGGTCCTTCGCGATGTAACACGCGATGTCGGCCATCTGCATCGCCTTCTCGACGCTCTCGGGCCGACAGGCGAGATCCAGCACGCCGATGCTCACGCTGATCTTGAACGGCTCGCCTTCCCACAGGAACGTGAAATCCTCGAGACACGCCCGGATGCGCTCCGCCTTGCCGTCGTCCGGCACGCCGTTGCGCCCGGCCGGCAACAGGATGCCGAATTCGTCGCCGCCCAGCCGACCGAACACGTCGTCGTCATCGAGACAGCGCGCGAACACCGCGGTCGCGTCGCGCAGCAGCGCATCGCCGGCCGCGTGCCCGCACACGTCGTTGACTTCCTTGAATCCGTCCAGATCGAGAACCATCAACGTCCCGCCGCCGCGGTGCGTCAGCGCGTCGCCCAGGCGCTGCTCGAACGCCGTGCGATTGATCAGGCCGGTCAGCGCGTCGTGCGACGCCTGCCAGGTCAGCTTCTCGATCAACTGGTGTTCGCGCGTCATGTCGCGCAGGATCAGCACGTAACCGACGCAGCGGCCCGCGGCGTTGTCCATTCTCGACAGCGACGCGCGCACCGACACCGCCGAGCCGCACACTCGGATCAGGTCGAGATCGCGGGTGAACGTGTGATCGCCGCTGTTGCTGAGCGACGCGAGCAGCTTGATCGACATCCCGGTCGACGTATCGATCAGGTCGAGCACGTCGTTGATCGGCTTGCCGACGCTGAGGCGCGACGGCGCGCCGAGCAGCTGCTCGGCCGCCGGATTGACGGTCTCGATGCTGCGCGTGAGGCCGATCGTGACGATCGCGTCGGCCACCGAGCGCAGCGCCGCTTCCGCGAACGCCTGGCTACGGTCCAGCTCGGTCTGCATCGACGCCTGCTGGCGCTGCGCGCGGCTCGCCCAACGCACCGACAGCAGGAGGATCAGCAGCGAGGCCACGACGTACGACAGGAACAGCTGGATGACGGCCGAGCGGAATTCGGCGCTCAGTTCGTCGGAGAAGCGCTTCGGCAGCGGCTCGATGTGTGAGTTGAAGTCCCAGATCGCGCGGTTCAGGCGACTCGTGCGCCGGACGTCGCCCGCCTGCACGGAATCGCGCAACGCGTTGGCGATCGCGCGCAGGTTGACCAGCTGCCGGTCCGCGTCCTCCCAGTATTGCAACGCTGCGTTCAGGCGCGCGAAGCTGCTCAGGATCGGATAGAACCACACCACCGCCACCGCATCGACAGGATTGATGCCCGCCTCGATCAGCGCCTGGCGCGCCACGCGGTGATCCGGCGGCACGCTGATCATCGCGCGGCGGGCAACGCCGAGAAACGTGAGGGTGCGGTCAACCGCCAGGTAATCGTCGAACAGTTTTTCGTCGCCGGTCTGTCCGTAGCGGGACAGCAGGATGATCTCGTCCTTCTGCGCCTTCGACCAGCTGCTTTCGCCGCCGACGTACACGCGCAGCGACATGATCACGATCAGGCTGACGGCGACGAACCCGGCCAGCGCGACGATCACGACGACGATCGGCAGGATGCCGAGCGCCGGACTCCATGGCCACACGTGAAACGAGCTGCGCTGACTCTGGAGCTTCGAAATGTTTTCCATACCCGATTGACTGCTTTTCTGATTCTTCTCGATGCCGCCGGCCAGCCGCGTCGCGACGCGTCTTGCGTTCGGACCTCTCCCCTTCCATGCGCGCGACGCGCCGGCGCTCATTCAGCGGCGGCGGCACGCCGGTGCCGGCCGCGCGGCAGGATGCTCCGGCAACTAGGTCGTCCGGACGCGTCGCGACAACCCGACGCCGGCCTCGGTACCGGCATCGATCGCGAGAATGCGGCACGTTTCGTCGCGGATGACCCGATGGCAGTCGCAGCCCTGCCCCGCGAGACGGGCGAGATCCGTCAGCACGATGGCGCCGCGATGCTGATGGATCACGCCAAGCTCATGGAGCTGTCGCGCGGTATCGGTGATGGTCTCGCGGCGCACGCCGAGCATCTGGCCCAGCATCCCGTGCGTGACCGGGATCTCGATGCTGCGCGAGCGCTCGTAGGCAATCAGCAGCCAGCGGCTCACTTGATGCCGCATCACGTGATGGCGGCTGCAGAACATGACCTGCGACGCCTGGGCCAGCACCAGTTGCATCCGCACGAAGACCTGCCGCCTGATCGCCGGCGATGCGTCGCACGCGTCGGCGAAACGGCGCGCATACAGCCGATACGCGAATCCGCCGTGATAGACGACGACGCGGCGCTGCGTCGTGCTGCCGATGACGTCGTCGCACACGATGCCTTCGCGGCCGATTTCCGTCACGCCGAGCGTCGTCTTGCTGCCTGTCGTGTATTGGAGGGAAATACCCGCCGTCACCGGAAAATAAACGGCCTCCAGATTCTCGCCGGCATCGCACAGCACCTGGCCGGTCTTGAGATTCGAAAGCATCAAATGAGGCGCCAATTCCGCACGGCTAATTCCGTCGAGCGCAGCCAGGAATTGATTGGCACCAAGCGCATGCGGCAACTCGATGACATTGTCGGCCTGATGTATCACGGTGCACCTCGTACGTTGTATTCCTGCCCCTCGGCCACCGAATCTTCATGCAGCGTTGAAACGAACCGGTTTTCCGGTTTTGCCGTTTTCCTTACGGTCTAATTGGACAAAAAGATATCACGCAGCCCCGTCGTGCGCGCCCCTCCGGCTTTGTTACATGAAGTAATTTGACAGTTTCAGGCGTTACTCCGAGATATTTGCATGGTCAATCAATTATCGGCGATTTAAATATTGCCCTTGCAAAGGTGCCGTCCCGGTGAATCATTGAAAATTGCGAATAGCGGCCAATGCAACGGAATACAGTTAATCCTGAAAATAAAAATCATTCCTCCATCGAAATAATGCGGACTGAGTGACATATCCCACACTTCTCCAATGGCGAACGTGGAATATCCATGACGGCGCTTGCCGGGGATGTCGGCGCCGGCCGGCTACCGCGCGCGCTGGCGAGCGGTGATGTCCGCGCGGTCCGCGCCCAGCGACGCCGCACGCAATGCGTCCGCCGGATCCGGAAAATCGCGCTGCAGCAATTGCGCGAGCTGGGCATCGCGCGCATCGGGCGCAAGCTGCTGCGCGACGAGCCGCTCGCGTTCGGCCTCATAGTCGCGATAGCGCGCCTGCCACGCATCGTCGTCCTGCCGCTGCCGCACGACGCGCGCGGCGACGTCGGCGCCGAGCTGCGCACGCAGCGCATCGGGTGTCGCGCGACGCGCGTCGAGCCGTGCAACTGTCGCGACCGCCTCGCGCTGCCGCGCGAGTTGCTCGTGCGCGTCGCGCATGTCCGGCGGCAGCGCCTGGTCGAGCGCCGCAAGGCGTTCACGCTTCTGCGCATCGCTCAATGCCGGATCGCGCGCAATCCGGATCCGGTCGAGGTCGTCATGCTGCTGCCGGAACGCGTCGGCGAAGAACGGTGCGCTCCAATCGCCGAGCCAGCGGCTCGCGAGTGCCGCCCGTCGTTCGAGCTCGCCCGCGATCGCATCCGGATCGATACGCGTGCCGGGCTGCACGGTGCCCGGCTGCGCATCGAGCGCGGCAAGACACGCGCGATAGCGCGGCCACAGGTCGAGCGCTTCGCGCTGCGCCGGCGCGCCGATCGGCTGCGCGGCGACCTCCCGCGCGACCAGCGCGTCGAGCGCGGCCGGCGTCAGGTCGTGCTGCGCGAGCA